>JASGDW010000271.1:0-35258 GCA_047606965.1 Microbacterium sp. | reverse complement strand
GGTCGGGGCCCGTGTAGCCCAGGGTCGCCGCCGCCGCCAGCACGCGCTCGCGGGTCGGCGTCGACACCGGCGTCTTGCCGCTGAACACGACCGACGCGGTGGATGCCGCCACCCCCGCCTCGCGGGCGACGTCGGAGATCGTGGCTCTGCGCGCACTCATGCTCCGATGGTAGCCGCGACGCGGGTCGAATCGATTCGGTAGAGTATCCGGGTGGATTCGACCCTCACCCGCCGCCGCTACGCGGCCTGGCGCACTGCGATCTTCGCGATCTTCATGGCGAGCGGACTGAGCATCGCGACGTGGACCTCGCGCGTACCGGCCATCAAGCTGGCGCTCGGCATCGACAACACCGGCGTCGGCGTCCTCCTCGTGATCGGCGGCGTCGCCTCGATCGTCGGGCTGTCGGTGAGCTCGATCGTCGTCGCCCGCATCGGCGCGCGGCGCGGGATGCTCGTCATGATGCTGCTGTTCGCGGCGGGCCTGGTGACGATCGGCGTCGGCACGGACGTCGCGGCGTCCGTCCCGCTCGTGCTGGCGGGCCTGGTGATGTGGGGGTTCGGCAACGGCTGCCTCGACGTCATGATGAACGTCGAGGGCACCGCGATCGAGGCGCAGTCCAGCCGCACGATCCTGCCGCTGTTCCACGCGTTCTTCAGCTTCGGCACCGTGCTCGGCGCGGGCCTGGGCGTCGTGCTGATCGCCCTCGGCCTGAACGTGCTCGCGCACGCCGGGGTCGTGGCGGCGGTCATCGCGATCACCGCCGTGGTCGCCACCGCCAACGTCCCCGAGCGAGCCGCGACGATGGACGCCGATGCCGGGGCATCGGGCTGGCGGGAGCGGATCGCGGTCGCCCTGTCGGCGTGGCGCGAGCCCCGCACCTACGCCCTCGGCGTGGTGATGCTCGGGATGTCGTTCGCCGAGGGGGGCGCGAACGACTGGCTCGCGCTCGGCGTGGTCGAGGGCCACGGCGCCCCGCAGGAGATGGGGGCGCTGGGCCTGACCATCTTCTCGGTGAGCATGACCGTGGTGCGGGTCTTCGGCGGGCCGCTCGTGGACCGCTTCGGCCGCGTGGCGGTGCTGCGAGTGCTCGCGGTGGCCGCGGTGGCCGGGCTGCTGCTGTTCATCCTCGCGCCGGCCACCCCGCTCGTGTTCGCGGGCGCGGCCCTGTGGGGCGTGGGCGCGTCGCTCGGCTTCCCGCTCGGGATGTCGGCGGCCGGCGACGACCCCGCCCGCGCCGCCGCGCGCGTGAGCGCCGCGGCCACGATCGGCTACGTCGCGTTCCTGGCGGGGCCCCCGGCGCTGGGCCTGATCAGCGAGCACATCGGACTGCTCAACACGCTGTACGTCATCGTGGCGCTGATCGCGGCGTCCGGGTTCTTCTCCGGCGCGGCCAAGCCGCTCGCCGGCTCCCAGGTCGGACTCGGCCACCACTGACACCCGCGCGCAGCCGACGCGCAGCCAGTTCGACCACGCGACGAGATTCGGAGATGTCGCGAGATTCGGACCGAATGGCCTGACGTGCTCCGAATCTCGCCACATCTCCGAATCCGGCCCCGGGATCCGAGTCCTCCCCGCCCGCCCCCGGCCCGGGTATTCGTGCACAAGGTCGATGGCAACCTGCTGGTCCACTCCGACGGGGGTTCCTACAAGCCCCTCAACTGGATGAGCGGGACGCACAACGAGCAGGCTTCGGTGGCTTAAGTCCCACTTGCTATCCGACTCGCCTCGCATCGAGACGCTTCGCGAGGTAGACGAGTTCGACTCCGTCGTGAAGGGACTCGCGGCGGGTCTCTACGTAACCTTCGCGGAGGTAGAGCCTGATGTTCGCCGCGCTCAGATGCCCCGTGAACAGTTCGGCGTTCGTGGCTCCCGCGGCATCTTCCGCTTGACGGAGGAGCCTCGTTCCCAGCCCCTTGCCCTGTTGATCGGGCGCCACGGTCAGCCGCCCGATGTGGACGGTGTCGCCGTGAACCGTCCAGCGGACGGCGGCGACGATTCTCTCGCCGAGCATCGCCACGAGTCCGCCTCCGGAGCGAAGCTCGTTCTCCAGCTCGTCAAGAGATTGCGTCAGCGCCGGAAAGAAAGGGTCCGCGTAGATCTGCGCCTCCGTCGCGTACGCGGCACGCTGAAGCGTGAGCACCTCTCCGGCATCCCGAACAGAAATCCCACGCGTCCGCACCTCGTCCACGAGCACACCATACTCAGCTGCCCCTCGGCCCGGGTACCGTGGAGCGGTGAGACTCGTCATCGCCCGATGCTCCGTCGACTACACCGGCCGCCTCAACGCGCACCTGCCGCTGGCGACCCGGCTGCTCGTGCACAAGGGCGACGGCAGCCTGCTGGTCCACTCCGACGGCGGCAGCTACAAGCCGCTCAACTGGATGAGCCCGCCCTGCGGCCTCGTCGTCGAGGAGCCGGACGAGGACGCCGCCGCCGCGGGCGTCCTCGAGCAGTGGCGGGTCACCCACGCCAAGTCCGGCGACGCGCTGCTCGTGCGCGTCTACGAGATCCTGCACGACTCCTCGCACGAGCTCGGCGTCGATCCCGGCCTCCAGAAGGACGGCGTGGAGGCCGACCTGCAACGGCTGCTCGCCGAGCAGGTCGGGCTGATCACCGAGGGCGCGAGCCTGGTGCGCCGCGAGTTCCCGACGGCGATCGGACCGGTCGACCTGCTGCTGCGCGACCCCGCCGGCGGCACGATCGCGGTCGAGGTCAAGCGTCGCGGCGACATCGACGGCGTCGAGCAGCTCACGCGATACCTCGAGCTGCTCGGGCGCGACCCGCACCTCGCGCCGGTGCGGGGGGTGTTCGCCGCGCAGGAGATCAAGCCGCAGGCGAAGATCCTCGCCGCCGACCGCGGCATCCGCTGCGTCACCCTCGACTACGACGCCATGAAGGGCGTCGCCTCCGGCGTCCCCACCCTGTTCTGACGGTCCTCCGCCACCGACCCGACCCGCCGCACGTTCGTCTCCGTGGAAATGTCCGTCGGGACGGCCACCGGGTGCATTTCGACGGAGACGAAGCGGGCTAGCGTGGATGGGTGACCCCGCGATCGCCCTTCTCCTGCGTGCTGTGGGATGTCGACGGCACGCTCGTCGATGCCTCCGACGGCATCCTGCGCCGCCTCTCGACGGCCCTCACGCGCTTCGGCCTGCCGGCGCCGACCCGCGCCGAGCTCGTGCACTGGATCGGCCCGCCGCTGTACGACTCGTTCCAGCATCACGCCGGGATGACCGAGGCGCAGGCGGCAGACGCGCTCTCGTTCTACCGCGAGCTCGGACGCGCCGACGGCTACACCGCGGACGCGAGGCTGTACCCGGGCCTCGCGCAGCTGGTCGCCGACCTCGACGCCGCGGGCGTGCCACAGGGCACCGCCAGCTCCAAGCCCGAGGTGCAGGTGCGGGCGCTCATGGACTTCTTCGGCCTCGCCCCGCACCTGCGGGCGATCACCGGCGCCACCGCCGACGAGAAGACGCTGGCGGACAAGGCCGACATCGTCGCCGAGGCGCTGCGACGAATGCAGGCCGCGGGCGCCGACGTCTCCCGCCCTGTGCTCGTCGGCGACCGTCACCACGACGTCGCGGGCGGTGCCGCCAACGGCGTCCCGGTGATCTTCGTGCGCTGGGGGTTCAGCTGGCCGCACGAGGCCGACGGCGCCCAGGCCGCGGTCGACGACGCCGCGCGGTTGCGCGCCCTGCTGCTCGTCGACGACGCCTCGGCGTGAGACCGGAACGCCGCGCGGCGCCTCATGAACGCGCGGAAGGGGCCGGGATGTGGCATCCCGGCCCCTTCGTGCGCTGGAATCAGAGCGCGCGGATGTTCGCCGCCTGCAGGCCCTTGGGGCCCTGCTCGACGTCGAACTCGACGCGCTGGTTCTCCTCGAGGGAGCGGTATCCATTTCCGGAGATCGCGCTGAAGTGCGCGAAGACGTCGGCGCCACCCTCATCGGGAGCGATGAAGCCGAAGCCCTTCTCCGAGTTGAACCACTTGACCGTACCTGTCGTGCTCATGCAATGCCGTTCTTCTACTGCCGGCACCCACTGCACCGGTGTGACCTCCCACCGTAGCCCGGTCCGGGCCCGGGCACGATATCGGTGACACAAACGTTGCGTCCGCGAACCGTGCCGTTAACCATTCGACGCCCGGGCCGAGCGAGTGCTCATAGGCCCGGGCGTCGACGGATCCCCCCGGATACGTCGCGCACTGCGCGACAGCGATCACTCTAACCTCATGGCGGCTGCCGGCGGGAGCCTCACTGGGCGAACTCATAAGCGGCGCTTTCACGAGGGCCGCCGCACGCGAGAAGGCCCCCTCCGTCGCTGGGGGGAGCGGGAGGGGGCCGTGGATGCAAGCCCCGGTTGGGGGACTGGGGGCTGCGTCGGAGTCAAGGCTACGCCGCCGCTCCGGCACGAGCGACCCCTTCCACCCGACCCATACCGAACACTCAGCATGTCCGCCTGCTGCTCGACGCGGCGACGGGGAGGGGCGACGCCGCAGATGATAGGCATCCTCGCCGCGGGTGTCCAGGAGCCGGGGCGCTCCCCCACCCGGGAGCGATGCACGAGGACACACGCGGCAACGCGACGAAAGGAAGGAGCGGGTCTGCGCGGCCGGCACGAGGATTGCCCGGTCGACAGGCGTCGGCGTCCTCACAGCACCCACAGGAGAGTCCCATGTCCGACCAGAACGTCCCCGTCACGCCACCCCGCCGCCGCGGCCCTCTCATCGCCGCGATCGTGGCCGTCGTCGTCGTGATCGTCGTCGCGATCGTCGTCGTCGTCAACGTCGCCGGCGGCAGCGGCTCGAGCTCCACGAGCAGCATCGCCGACGGCGACAAGGGCTCCGCGAGCAACCCCGTGAAGATCGGCGTCGTGGGCGCGAGCGACCCCTACTGGGACGAGTACACCGAGGCCGCCGCCGCGGCGGGCATCTCGGTCGAGCTGGTCGACTTCACCGACTACGCGCAGCCCAACCCGGCTCTGAGCGAAGGCGACCTCGATCTGAACCAGTTCCAGCACATCATCTATCTCGCGCAGTACAACACCAGCGCGGACGACGATCTGGTCCCGATCGGCTCGACCGCGATCTACCCGCTCGGCCTCTACTCGAAGGAGTACACCGACGTCGACGACATCCCCGACGGCGCCACCGTCGCGATCCCCAACGACTCCTCCAACCTCGCGCGCGGCCTGCTCGTGCTCCAGGCGGCCGGCCTGGTCGAGCTGCAGGACGGCGGCAGCCCGTTCTCGACCCTCGACGACGTGCTCGACACCTCGCGCGTGACGGTCACGACGCTCGACGCGAACCTCACGCCGACCTCCCTCGACGACGTCGCCGCGGCCATCATCAACAACGACTACGTCTCGGATGCCGGTCTCACCGCCGCCGACGCGATCGCGCAGGACGACCCGAGCGATCCGACCGCGACCCCGTACATCAACATCTTCGCGGCGCGCAGCGAGGACGCCTCCGACGCCCTCTACCTGCAGCTGGTCGAGATCTTCCAGGACACGCCGGCGGTGACCGACGGCCTCATCGAGACCTCGGGCGACACCGCGGTGCTCGTCAAGACATCGGCCGCCGACCTGCAGGCCTCCCTGGAAGAGGTGGAAGCCGAGATCACCGGCTGATCCCGGCCCCTCACGCGGAGACCGTCTCGGACCATGTCGGAGGCGGTCTCCGCGCAACCCCGTTCGGAGCACCCATGACCCTCATCCGCCTCACGGATGTCCGCAAGACCTACCCGCCCCGCACCCGCGGCGCCGCGGCGACGACCGCGATCGACGGCGTCGACCTGGAGATCGCCGCCGGGGAGATCTTCGGCATCATCGGCTATTCCGGCGCGGGCAAGTCCACGCTGGTGCGCCTGATGAACCTGCTCGAGCGACCGACCTCCGGACGCGTCGAGATCGACGGCGTCGACCTGACGGAGCTGCCGGAGCGCCGGCTGCGCCGCGTCCGCTCCGGCATCGGGATGATCTTCCAGCAGTTCAACCTGTTCTCGTCGAAGACCGTGTACGGCAACATCGCGTTCCCGCTCGAGGTCATCGGCCACCCACGGGAGAAGAGGCACGACCGCATCGTCGAGCTGCTCGAGTTCGTCGGTCTCACCGCTCACGCCCACGCCTACCCCGAGCAGCTGTCGGGGGGCCAGAAGCAGCGCGTCGGGATCGCGCGGGCGCTGGCGGCGGAGCCGCGCATCCTGCTCGCCGACGAGGCGACGAGCGCGCTCGACCCGGAGACGACCTCAGACGTGCTCCGCCTGCTCCGCCGCGTGAACACGGAGCTCGGCGTCACCGTCGTCGTCATCACGCACGAGATGGAGGTGGTACGCCGCATCGCCGACCGCGTCGCCGTGATGGAGGCCGGGCGCGTCGTCGAGCTCGGCACCTCCTTCGAGGTCTTCGCGCACCCGCGCACGGACGTCGCGCGACGGTTCGTCTCCACCGTCGTCTCCGAGGCCCCGGACGCCGAGGCGACCGCCGCGCTGCGGACTCGGCACCGGGGCCGGCTGATCACCGTCTCCTTCGCCGACGACGACACCGCCCAGGCGGACCTCTTCTCGGCGCTCACGCGCTCGGGCGTGGGGTTCACCGTCGTCCACGGCGGCATCGACGAGGTCGCGGGGCGTGCCTTCGGCACGTTGACACTCGCCCTCACCGGCGACGACGCGACCATCGAGGCCGCGCTCGGGGCCGTCGGCGCTGAGCACCTCACGGAGGTGGACTGATGGATCGGCTCGTCGAGCTGCTGCCCCGGCTGCTCACGGCCGCGTGGGAGACCGTGTACATGGTCGGGATCGCGATGATCATCGGCGGCGTCCTCGGCCTCGCCCTCGGCCTCGGCCTGTATCTCACCCGGGCCGGGAGCATCCTGCAGAACCGCGCCCTGTTCGCCGTGCTCAACGTCGTGGTCAACGTCTTCCGGCCGATCCCGTTCATCATCCTGCTCGCCGCGGTGCAGCCGCTGGGGCGCCTGGTCATCGGGACGGGCATCGGCAACGGCATGGCGATCTTCGGTCTCGTCGTCGGGTCGATGTTCGCGATCGCGCGCATCGTGGAGCAGAACCTGCTCACCGTCCAACCCGGGGTGATCGAAGCGGCCCGTGCCATCGGAGCCTCACCGCTGCGGATCATCGCGACCGTTCTCATCCCCGAGGCGCTGGGGCCCCTCATCCTGGGCTACACGTTCATCTTCATCGCCGTCACCGACATGTCGGCCGTGGCCGGTCTGATCGGCGGCGGCGGGCTCGGCAACTTCGCGATCCAATACGGCTATCGCCTCTTCAACTGGACGGTGACCTGGGCCGCGGTGCTGCTGATCATCGTGCTCGTGCAGTTCACCCAGCTGGTCGGCAACGCGCTCGCCCGGCGGGTGCTGCGTCGCTGAGCCTCCGGGGCGCAAAGGCGTGATCCACGGCCCTTCACGATCATCCGTACAAATCCAGCATGCGTCCGCGGCGCCGAGGACTATGGGCGTGTACCCGGGCGCGGCGATCTCGTCCTTGATCCGCAGGAACTCGTCCCGCGTCCCCGGCGGCTCGATCCCCCGCTCATCGAAGATCTGGGTGTCGTACCACACGGCCAGTTGCTGCGTGGAAACGGAACCCCGTAGACGCGGCCGTCCTCGGACCGGGCTCCGTGGCGATCGGCATCTCATATTCCGGACTCACCGCCGAGACCGAGAACCGCGTCATCCAGGCCCGCCGTCTCGACGTCGACGACGAGGTCACGGCACGCGCTCTTAGCCGCACCGACACGTCGATGAAACAATCCGGCGGCACAGTGATCCGCATGAGCGACCTGTCAGACAGATGGACAAGCCGGCCGGCGGGTGAACGCGTCGGGGCGGTCGCCTACGTGCTGCGAGACATCAGCGACGCGATCACGGCCGGAGTCGTCCGCGTGGGAGACCGCCTGCCGTCGGAGCACGCGCTCGCGGCCCGGTACGGCGTGTCCCGCGCGGTCGTGCGCGAGGTGCTGCGGGTTCTCGAGACACGCGGCCTCACGGTCACCCGGACGGGCCGCGGCACGTTCGTCGCGAAGCGACGGCCCGCCGCGCCACTGCAGTTCGGCTCCTACTCCTCGGCAGACCTGATCGAGGCCCGACCGCACATCGAGATCGCGGCCGCGGGCCTCGCGGCCGTCCGTCGCAGCGAAGATCAGCTGCGGCGCCTGCAGGATCTGCACGAGCAGATGGAGGCCGAGTCCGATCCGAAGGCGTGGGTCGAGCTCGACGTCACGCTCCACGCGACGATCGCCGCCGCATCCGGCAACCCGGTCTTCGCCGACATCCTCAGCCGCATCCGCGACGCCCTTTCGCACCAGTCCGCGATGCTCAACCTCAGCCCCGGCCGCAGGGACGAGTCCGACAGCGAGCACCGCGCCGTCATCGCCGGAATCGCGCGCGGATCGGTCGCGGAAGCAGAGGACGCCATGCAGTTCCATCTCGACCAGGTGAAGGAGGTCGTGCTCGGCATCACCACCCGCGACGACCGGCGCTGACCGCGCCCACCGAGCGGTTCCGTTTGCGCCACCCCGATCCGAAAGGCATCGACATGACAGAGGACAAGACTGCCTACGGGCTCGACCCGGAGGACGCGCTCGAGAGCGATCGCGAGCTCACCGGAGACCGCACACTCGCGGTGGAGGACTTCTCCCGCGAGGAGGCCGGCTACCACAAGACGCTCCGCCCCCGGCAGATCCAGATGATCGCCATCGGAGGGGCCATCGGCACCGGGCTGTTCATGGGAGCCGGCGGCCGGCTCGCCTCCAGCGGTCCCGCGCTCATCATCGTGTACGCGGTGTGCGGCTTCTTCGCCTTCCTCATCCTGCGCGCGCTGGGCGAGCTCGTGCTGCACCGTCCCTCGTCCGGCTCGTTCGTCTCGTACGCCCGCGAGTTCTACGGCGAGAAGCTCGCGTTCGCCTCGGGCTGGCTGTACTTCCTGAACTGGGCGATGACCTCGATCGTGGATGTCACGGCGGCCGCGCTGTACGTGAAGTTCTGGGCGCAGTACTGGGAGCCGCTGCAGCAGATCCCCCAGTGGGTGATCGCCCTGACCGCCCTGGTCGTCGTGCTCTCGTTCAACCTCGTGAGCGTGAAGCTGTTCGGCGAGATGGAGTTCTGGTTCGCGCTCATCAAGGTGACCGCACTCATCATCTTCCTCGTCGTCGGCGTCTGCTTCATCGTCTTCAACGGCACGACGGATATCGGGGCGACCGGCTTCTCGATCATCTCGGAGAACGGCGGAGTCTTCCCCATGGGCTTCGTCGCGCCGCTGCTCGCGATCTCCGGCGTCGTGTTCGCCTACGCCGCGATCGAGCTGGTCGGCACCGCTGCCGGAGAGACGCAGGACCCGGCGAAGATCATGCCCCGCGCGATCAACACGGTCGTGCTGCGCATCGCGATCTTCTACGTCGGCTCCGTGCTGCTCCTGTCGATCCTGCTGCCCTTCGGGACGTACCAGTCGGGGGAATCGCCGTTCGTGACCTTCTTCTCGCACATCGGCTCGCCCCAGGCGGGTGCGATCGCAGGCTCCGTGATGAACTTCGTCGTGCTCACCGCGGCTCTCTCGAGCCTCAACGCGGGCCTGTACTCGACGGGCCGCATCCTGCGGTCGATGTCGGTGAACGGCTCCGCTCCGGCGTTCACCGCGAAGATGAGCAAGAAGGGCGTGCCCTACGGCGGCATCCTGCTCACCGCGCTGATCACGCTCACCGGCGTCGGCATCAACGCGCTGTGGCCCTCGGAGGCGTTCGAGATCGTGCTGGAGGTCTCGGCGCTGGGAATCATCGGCGGATGGGCGACGATCATCCTCTGCCAGCTGAAGCTCTACTCGTGGGCGAAGCAGGGCAAGGCGGTGCGACCGTCGTTCCGCCTGTTCGGCGCACCCTTCACCTCGTATCTCACCCTGGCGTTCCTCGCGTTCGTGCTCGTGACGATGGGCTTCTCGGAGACAGGCCGATGGGTGCTGGCCTCGCTCGTGGTGCTGATCCCCGCGCTCGTCATCGGCTGGTTCGCCGCGCGCAAGAAGATCGCCGAAGCCGCGGCCGCGCGTGAGGGGTACACGGGAACGCATCCGGTCGTGCCCGCCCGCGCGGCATTCGAGGCGCTGCGCAAGCGGGAGTGAGGCGCGTTGTTCTCGGCGGACGAGGTCTGGCCCCTGCCGCCGGGAACAACGCCCACGCACTTCGGGCGGCCCGCCCCCAGGTGCGCCGCGTCGAGGGAACAACACGCGCCCACCGATATATCACCGTGCCGCCCGGGGCTGGGCCGACCGCGGGCTATCGGACTGGAGGTCACGCCGATAAGCAGACGCCGTCGACCGGTTCGCAGGCCGCCTCGTCGGGGCCTGAACCCCGCGATGGGGCGAACATGGGCGCTTGCCCCCTGGCGACGGAACAGCCCCTCACCTCGGATCTGAAATCCCTGGTGAGGGGCTGCTTTCGCGCTGTGCGCGAGGGGGGAGTTGAACCCCCACGCCCTTTCGGGCACTGGCACCTGAAGCCAGCGCGTCTGCCTATTCCGCCACTCGCGCGAGCCGCGGCGTCCGGGGACCCCGCGCAACTCAACTTCCCGAGGATATCACGCTCGCAACCGCGCGCTGCGCGCCGATCCCACGCATTCGCGGTGCATTCAGCCAGGGCAACTACGATGGGGGAACCGTTCTGCCTGCCTGAGGAGTCGCGTGGGGCTACTAGACAGCTTCGAGAGAGGTCTGGAGCGTGCCGTCAACGGCGCGTTCGCCAAGACCTTCCGTAGCGGGATCCAACCCGTCGAGATCGCTTCCGCCCTGCGCAGCGAGCTCGACACCAACGCTGCCGTCGTCTCGCGCGACCGCATCCTGGTGCCCAACGTGCTGACCGTGTTCCTGTCCTCCGCCGACCTGTCCCGCATGCAGTCGCTCGGCCCGCAGCTGGTGAGCGAGCTCGACGCCCTCGTGCACAAGCACGCCCGCAGTCAGCGGTATTCCTTCGCCGGCCCGCTGTCGATCCACCTCGCCGGGGACGAGAAGCTGTCGACCGGCCAGCTGCGCGTGCGCTCGCAGAACTCGGGCGGCGGCCGGGTGTCGTGGCAGGGAGTCGTCGAGATCGCCGGCAAGCGGTACCCGCTGCACGCCGCGCGCACGGTGATCGGGCGCGGCAGCGACGCCGACATCACGATCCCGGACGCCGGGACCAGCCGGAGGCACGTCGAGATCCTGTGGGACGGCGAGCGCGCGATGGTGCGCGACCTGGGATCCACCAACGGCACGAAGCTGGGCGGGCAGAAGGTGACCCAGGCGCCGCTGCCGCCGGACGCGACGGTGACGATCGGGCGCACCGACATCGTCTTCCGCGTCGTCGCGCAGGCCTCCGAAGACACGACGCGCGCGTTCACCGTGCGGGACGCCGAGCGCTGGGGAGAGGACCTGTCGTGAGCGAGCTGACGCTCCTGCTGCTGCAGATCGGGTTCCTCCTGCTGCTGTGGTTCTTCGTGTTCGCGGTCGTGTACGCGCTGCGCGCCGACGTGTTCGGCGTGCGCGCCCGCAAGCTCCCCGAGACGGCCTCGCCCGCGCCGACGGCCTCGCCCGCCGCGGCGACCGCCCCCGTCGCCTCAGCCGTATCGGCGCCGCCGGCGGCCTCGTCCTCGCGCGCGGCCGCGAAGGCGAGGGCGGTCAAGGGTGCGAAGGCCACGACCGAGACCGCTCACCGCATCGTCATCACGAGCGGTCCGAAGGCGGGCCTGGAGATCCCGCTCGGCACCGAGCCGATCACGATCGGCCGTTCCAGCGAGTCGGGCCTCGTGATCCGCGACGACTACACCTCGAGCCATCACGCCCGGTTGATGCTCTGGGGCGAGCAGTGGATGCTGCAGGACCTCGACTCGACCAACGGCACCTGGCACGACGGCCAGCGGGTCGCCGCGCCCGTCCCGATCGTCATCGGCGCCTCGATCAAGGTCGGCGCCACGACCTTCGAGCTGCAGGACTGACGGCAGCCGATGGTCTTCCAGGGCTCGAGCGCCGCGCTCTCGCACACCGGCAAGGTGCGCTCGAACAACCAGGACTCCGGGTACGCCGGCTCCAACCTGTTCGTCGTGGCCGACGGTATGGGCGGACACGCCGGCGGCGACGTCGCCTCAAGTCTCGCGATCGTGCGCATCGCCCCGCTCGACGAGCCGTTCACCTCGACCGCCGAGGCCGAGCACGCCCTGCGCCACGCCGTCGCCGACACGGCCGGCGACATCATCGACACCGTGCGGGTGCGCCCCGAGCTCGCCGGCATGGGCACGACCGTGAGCGCGCTGCTGATGGTCGACGACTACGCCGTCATCGCGCACATCGGCGACTCGCGCATCTACCTGTACCGCGACGGCTCCCTCACCCAGATCACGACCGACCACACCTTCGTGCAGCGCCTGGTCGACTCGGGACGCATCACGCCGGAGGAGGCCCGCTACCACCCGCGGCGCTCCGTGCTCATGCGCGTGCTCGGCGACATGGACCCCGACCCCGAGATCGACACGTTCATCATGCCGACCCGCCCCGGCGACCGGTGGCTGCTGTGCTCCGACGGCCTGTGCGGCGTCATCGACGACGCCCACACCGCGAAGGCCGTCGGCGGGGGCGTCGCCCCCGCCCGCGCGGCCGACCATCTGCTGAAGCTGGCGCTGGACGCCGGCGCGCCCGACAACGTCACGATCGTGATCGTGGACGTCGGCGGCCCCCACCCGGTCTTCTCCGGCACGCCGACGATCGTCGGCTCGGCGTCCACCCCCTCGGGGATCGAGGTGCCGGCGGCGCGCGCCGGGCGCTCGTCCTGGCTGCATCCGAGCCGCCAGGCCGCGAACGAGCCGACGCACTTCGAGCCGGCGCCCGAGTTCCTCGAAGAGCTCATCGAGGAGGACAGGCGGCGCGCGCGACGCCGCCGCATCGGCTGGCTCGTCGGGCTCGTCCTGGTGCTCGCCGCGATCGGCGGCGCGCTGTTCGCCGGCTACACGTGGACGCAGACGCAGTACTACGTCGGCGTGAACGACGAGTACGTGGTCATCTACCGGGGCATCCAGGCCACGATCGGACCGGTATCGCTCTCCAGCGAGTACGAGGTCACCGACGTCGCCGTCAGCTCCCTCACCCCCTTCGAGCTGCAGACGCTGCAGACCCGGCCGATCACGGCGGGATCCCTCGAAGCCGCCGAGGAGATCGTGGCGCGGCTGACGACCGAGGAGAGCACCGGATGACCGCCGCATCTGCCCCCGTGTCCACCGACACCGCCGTTCTGCGCGCTCTCAAACGCATCCGGATGCCGCAGAAGCAGCGCAACCGCGAGCTGGCCCTGCTGCTGTTCGCCCTGGTCATCAACGCCGTCGCCGTCGCGCTGGTGCAGCTGGGCGTGGAGGCCGAGATCGACCCGAGCTTCCTGTACTACTGCGGCGTCCTGGCCCTGCTCGCGATCGCGATGCACATCGTGCTGCGCTTCGTCGCGCCCGCCGCCGATCCCTTCCTGCTGCCGGTCGGCACGATCCTCACCGGCATCGGGCTCGCGATGATCTACCGCATCGACCTCGGCGACGCCGCGACCGGGTGGTCCGCGGCGTCCACCCGCCAGCTGGCGTGGGCCGCGATCGCCTATGCGCTCGCGCTGGCGGTGGTCATCGGCATGCGCAACTACCGCGTGCTGTTCCGCTACACCTACATCTTCGGCTTCGTCGGCATCCTGCTCCTGCTCCTGCCGCTCGTGCCCGGCCTCGGCACCGACGCGAACGCGGACGTGTGGGTGTCGCTGGGCTTCTTCTCGTTCCAGCCCGGCGAGCTCGCGAAGATCTCGCTGGCGATCTTCTTCGCCGGATACCTCGTGCGCACCCGCGAGAGCCTCACCTCCGTGGGCACGCGCTTCCTGGGAACGACCTGGCCGCGGGCCCGCGAGCTCGGCCCGATCCTGGTCATCTGGCTGGTCTCGCTCGTGATCATCGTCCTGCAGCGCGACCTGGGCACCGGGCTGCTCATCTTCGGGATGTTCGTGGCGATGCTGTACGTCGCCACCGGCAAGACCAGCTGGGTGATCCTCGGCGTCGTGCTCGCCGTCGGCGGGGCCCTGGCCGCCTCGCAGGTGCTGCCTTACGTCGGCGCCCGGTTCACGAACTGGCTGGACGCGTTCAACCCGGAGCTGATGGACAACAGCAGCTACCAGCTCGTGCAGGGCATCTTCGGCCTCGCGCAGGGCGGTCTCATCGGCACCGGGCTGGGCCAGGGCCGGCCCGGGCTGACCCCGCTCGCGCAGAGCGACTACATCTTCCCGAGCCTCGGCGAGGAGCTCGGCCTCATCGGCGTGTTCGCGATCCTGTGCCTGTACCTGGTGTTCACCAGCCGCGGCATCCGCATCGGCGTGGCCGGGCAGGACGACTTCGGCAAGCTGCTGGCCACCGGCATGGCCTTCACGATCGCGCTGCAGGTGTTCATCATGGTCGGCGGCGTCACCCGGGTGATCCCGCTGACCGGGCTCACGACCCCGTTCCTGGCCGCCGGCGGCTCCTCCCTGGTGGCGAACTGGATCATCGTGGCGATCCTGCTGCGCATCTCGGACGCCGTGCGCAACCAGCCCCGGGTGGTGATCGGGTGACCACGCAACTGCGACGGCTCAGCATCCTGATGCTGGTGATGTTCCTCGTGCTCTTCGGCTCGACGAGCTTCATCCAGGTCGTGGCGGCGGGCTCCCTCGCCGAGAACCCGGAGAACAAGCGGGCGCTGTACGACTCCTACGAGGTGCAGCGCGGCTCGATCATCGCGAGCGGGTCCGCGATCGCGACCTCCGTCGCCTCCGACGACGTCTACAGCTGGCAGCGCGTCTACACCGACTCCGAGATGTGGGCGCCGGTCACCGGCTACATCAACGCCGCCCTGGGGTCGGCGACCGGCATTGAGCAGGCCATGAACCAGGAGCTCAGCGGCACCGGATCGTCGCAGTTCTTCTCCCGGGTGCAGCAGATCTTCACCGGCCAGTCGGCGCAGGGCTCCAACGTCGTGCTGTCGCTGGACGCCGACGTGCAGCAGGCCGCATACGACGCCCTCGGCGACCTCCAGGGCGCGATCGTCGCGATCGAGCCGTCCACCGGACGGATACTGGCCATGGTCTCCAGCCCCAGCTACGACGCGAACCTGCTGGCCTCGCACGACACCGTGGCGGTCAACGAGACCTACGACGAGCTCGTCTCCGCCGCGGCAGACCCGCTCTACAACCGGGCCATCGCCGGCGACCTCAACCCGCCCGGGTCCACCTTCAAGCTCGTGGTGGTCTCGGCCGCCCTCGCCTCGGGCCAGTACACGCCGGAGTCCACGCTGTCGAACCTGTCGTCCTACACGCTGCCGGGGACGTCGACCTCGATCCAGAACTTCGGCGGCGGCACCTGCGGCTCGGGGGACACCGTGACGATCGCCGACGCTCTGCGGCTCAGCTGCAACATCCCGATGGCGGAGCTCGCCGCCGCGCTCGGCGACGACGCGATCCGTGCCGAGGCGGAGAAGTACGGGTTCAACACCAGCTTCGACACCCCGCTGACCTCGACCGCCTCGAGCTATCCGAGCGGGCTCGACGACGCGCAGACCGCGCTGACGGGCTTCGGGCAGGGTCAGGTGACGGCGACGCCGCTGCAGATGGCGATGGTCTCGGCCGGCATCGCCAACGACGGCGTGGTGATGAATCCGCAGATGGTGGACGAGGTGATCGGACCCGACCTGTCGGTGCAGCAGACCTTCGAGCCGAGCGAGTACGGCACCGCGCTGGATTCCGCGTTGGACGCCGAGCTGGTCGAGATGATGGTCGCCAATGTCAGTGACGGCGCCGCGTCCAATGCAACAATAGATGGCGTCGAAGTGGCGGGTAAGACGGGCACGGCCCAGAACGGCGACACGGAGCCCTACACTCTGTGGTTCACCGGGTTCGCCCCGGCCGACGATCCTCAGGTAGCCGTTGCGGTCGTCATCGAGGACGGCGGCGGTGAAGGGCAGTCCGGGACGGGTAACACCATCGCGGCGCCGATAGCGAAACAGGTCATGGAGGCGGTGCTGGGCAAATGAGACCGACGCAGGGTGCGACGTTCGGCGGACGGTACGAGCTCGAGTCGCGGATCGCGATCGGCGGGATGGGCGAGGTGTGGGAGGCGACCGACCACGTCATCGGCCGCACCGTCGCCATCAAGATCCTCAAGGACGAGTACATGGGGGACCCGGGGTTCCTCGAGCGGTTCCGCGCGGAGGCGCGGCACGCCGCGCTCGTCAACCACGAGGGCATCGCGAGCGTCTTCGACTACGGCGAGGAGAACGGCTCCGCGTTCCTGGTCATGGAGCTCGTGCCCGGCGAGGCGCTGTCGACCGTCCTCGAGCGCGAGGGGTCGCTGTCCACCGACAAGACCCTCGACATCGTCGCCCAGACGGCCTCCGCCCTGCAGGCCGCCCACGCCGCCGGCCTCGTCCACCGCGACATCAAGCCCGGGAACCTGCTGATCACCCCGGACGGCCGGGTGAAGATCACCGACTTCGGCATCGCCCGCATCGCCGACCAGGTGCCGCTGACGGCCACCGGCCAGGTGATGGGCACGGTGCAGTACCTCTCGCCCGAGCAGGCGTCGGGCCACCCGGCGTCCCCCGCGACCGACATCTACTCCCTCGGCATCGTCGCCTACGAATGCCTGGCCGGCAAGCGCCCCTTCACCGGCGAGTCGCAGGTCGCGATCGCGATGGCGCAGATCAACGAGCAGCCGCCGCCGCTGCCGCCGACCGTGGCGGAGCCGGTGCAGAACCTCGTGATGGCGATGATCGCGAAGAAGCCGGAGGAGCGTCCGACCTCCTCCGCCGCCGTCGCCCGCGCCGCGAACGCGCTGCGCCGCGGCGACGTCGCCTCGGCGACCGTGGCCGTGCCCGCGATCGCCGAGGGCCTCGCGACCGACGACGCCACCCGGATCCTGAGGGCGGGCGACACCGCCGCGGCGACCCAGCTGATGCCGGCGCCGACGACCACGACCGCGGCGGCGAAGACCGCCGCGCCCAAGCGCAAGCGCAACCCGTGGACGTGGCCGTTGATCGCGCTCATCGTCATCCTGCTGATCGTGCTGGCCGGCACCGTGTGGGCGCTGTTCGGAAGCTCCGGCGGCTCGAGCGACGCCTCGAGCACGGCGAGCACCACGACCAGCCGCACCACGGCCTCGTCGACGCCGACGACCTCCACGACCACCGTGGCCGTCGCCTCGCTGGGCCTGACCGGGCTCACCTGCGACGCCGCCTCCGCGAAGGTCAGCGCCGCGGGGCTCGTCCCGAGCTGCGTCGTGGGCAACAACGCCACGAGCTCCTCGCAGGTCGGCCTGGTCTACGACGTCCAGCCGACCGGCAACGCGACGGCGGGCTCCACCATCACGCTGACCTACTACGCCGACCAGGTCTCCCTCGACACCCCCGACGCGCCGACGATCGCGACCACGACCGTCACGACCGGCTCGACGATCACCTTCACCTGGCCGACGTACTCCTGCCCTTCGGGCACCGGCTCCGTGACCGCCTACTCGTTCACCATCTCGGGGGGCACGTTCACCACGACGAGCTCGACCACGGCGCAGTACGGCTCCTCGGAGCGCAGCGGGACGGCGAAGGTCACCGCCAGCTCGGGCGAGACGGTCGTGCTCACCTACTCCGTGACGTGCTCGGGCAGCGGCTCCAGCGGCGAGCGCACCACGGACACCTCGGACGCCGCGACCGTGCAGGTCACGACGACGAGCTCCCCGACTCCGACCTCGACCCACTGACAGGGATGCCCCAGGGTCGGCCACGACCCGTCGGCTAGTCTGGTTCCCGCCACATCCAGGGAGTCACCGTGACAGCTGAGCCGCGTATCCTCGCGCGCCGCTACCGTGTCGATGAGCTCATCGGCCGCGGCGGCATGGCGAGCGTGTACCGGGGCTACGATCTGACCCTCGGCCGCGATGTCGCGCTCAAGCTGCTCAGACGGGAGCTCGCCGAGGACGCCGCGTTCCGCACCCGCTTCCGGCTCGAGGCGCAGGCGGCGTCCCGGATGGCGCACCCCACCATCGTGCGCGTGTACGACGCCGGCGAGGACGCCGAGACCACGCCCGACGGCGTCACCCATCCTGTGCCCTACATCGTGATGGAGCTCGTGCACGGCACGCTGCTCAAGGAGATCATCGCCCAGGGGCCCGTCCCGGCGGAGGATGCCGTTCGCTACGCCGACGGCATCCTCGAGGCGCTGGAGTACTCTCACCGCGCCGGGGTCATCCACCGTGACATCAAGCCGGGCAACGTGATGGTCACCGACGCCGGCCAGGTCAAGGTCATGGACTTCGGCATCGCGCGCGCGGTGTCCGACTCCTCGTCGACCGTCGCGGAGACGACCGCGATAATCGGCACCGCCGCCTACTTCTCGCCGGAGCAGGCCAAGGGCGAGCCGGTCGACGGCCGCACCGACCTCTACTCCGCCGGCGTCGTGCTCTACGAGCTGCTCACCGGTCGGCCGCCGTTCCGGGGCGACACCCCGGTCGCGGTGGCCTACCAGCACGTCAGCGAGGCGCCGGTGCCCCCGTCGGAGGTCATCGAGATCCTGCCGCTCGGCCTGGACGCCGTGGTGCTGCGCGCACTCGCGAAGGACCCGTTCCAGCGGTTCCAGGACGCCGCCTCGTTCCGCGAGGCCCTGGGCGCCGCTCTGACCGGCCGCGCGCCGAGCAAGCGCGAGCTGGGCGCACTGACCAGCGAGCTCTACGGCCCGAACCCGCGCACCGCCGCGGAGACGGCACGGACGCTGCGGCAGCTCTCGGCGGACACGACGGTCAAACGCACCCAGCCCGGTCCGCCGGCGGCATGGATCTGGGCGGGTGTCGCCGTGCTCGCCGTGCTGCTGGTCTCGGTGCTGTTCTGGGTGATCTCGCTGCGCTCGGCGGCGCTGCAGGCCGATTCCGTGCGCACCGTCCCCGACGTGACGACCATGACGTACGAACGGGCCGTGACCCTTCTCCAGCAGCAGGATCTGACCGCCTCCCGCGAGGACGTCACCGATGACACGATCGCGGCGGGCAACGTGATCCGGACCGACCCCGCCGCGGGGTCGCAGGTGACCAGCGGCCAGACCGTCACGGTCTACGTCTCCTCCGGGACGGCGACCGTCGACATGCCGACGGTCGTGGGCACCGATGAGGCCGCCGCGCAGGCCGCGATCACCGCCGCCGGGCTGCTCGTGGGCACCATCACCTCCGTCAACAGCGCGACGCTGGCGGCCGGCACCGTGATCTCCGCGGACGTCGCGGGCGTCACGGTCGACGCCGGCAGCGACGTCCCCGTCGGCTCGACGGTGAACCTGAAGGTCGCCAGCGGCAAGGTCGTGCTCGACGACCTCACCGGCTACACGGTGGATGCCGCGACCCGCGAGCTCCAGGCGCTCGGGCTCACCGCGGCCACGGCCGACGACCCCAACTGCACGGCCTCGTCGCCGGCGACCGTCGAGGTGATGTCGGTGGCGCCCGGCGATATCGCGATCGGATCGACGGTCACCCTGACGGTGTGCTCGGGCTGAGCGCGCCCCGCTGCGCGCGCAGCGACGCCGCACGCGCCGGCGCATCCGGCGCGCCGATCGTGCGCAGCCAGTTCGCGAGCAGCCGGTGGCCTCCCTCGGTCAGCACGCTCTCGGGGTGGAACTGCACCCCGAGCACGGGCGCGGTGCGGTGCGCGATCGCCATCACGGTGCCCTCTGGGGTGCGCGCGGTCACCCGCACCTGCGCCGGAAGGCTCGGCTCCTCCACCGCGAGCGAGTGATACCGGCCCGCGACGAACCTCGGCCGCAGCCCCTCGAACAGCGCGGACCCGTCGTGCGCGACCTCGCTGGTCTCGCCGTGCATCGGCTCCGGTGTCTCGACCACGCGCGCGCCGACGGCCACCGCGACGGCCTGATGACCCAGGCACACGCCCAGCAGCGGCACGTCGCGCTCGACGGCCGCCCGCACAACGGCGACGGATGCCCCGGCATCCTCCGGACGGCCGGGACCGGGCGAGACCACGACGCCGTCGTAGCCGCGGAGGGCAGGGCCGGCGGCGTCCGGGTCGATCTCGTCCGCCTCGACGAGCTCGACCGCCGCGCCGAGCTCGACGAGGTAGCCGATGAGGGTGTGGACGAAGCTGTCGCGGTTGTCGACCATGAGCACGCGCACCGCGGCGCTCACTCGACCGTGACGTCCTGCGGGTTGATGTAGCTCGAGGCCCACGGGAACACGTAGTAGAAGAGCGCATACAGCACGGCGGCGATCAGCGCCAGCAGGATGAGCAGCCGCACCCACCACGGGCCGGGCAGGATCCGCCACAGTGCCGCGTACATCAGGAGGCCCCTTCGGTCAGCGATGCCGGCGGCCCGTCGGCGCGCGGCGTGAACGATTCGAAGACGCTGTAGGCGACGATGCGCTCGGCCTGCGAGTACATCGGGCTGCAGCTGGTCATCGTCAGGAAGCTCTCGTCGCTGGTGACCCCTACCTCCTGCGGCACGGGCAGCAGCACGTCCGACGAGTCCGGCGTGACGTACTCGAGCGTGCGGAAGCGGTAGGTGTACCAGCCATCGGTCGTCTCGATCACGATGGCGTCCCCCACGTGCAGGTCCGCGATCTGGTTGAACGGCTTGCCGAACGTCGTGCGATGGCCGGCGAGGGCGACGTTGCCCGCCTCGCCGGGCATCTGCGTGCTCATGTAGTGGCCGATGCCGATCGGGTCGAGCGTGACCGCCTTGCTCACCCCGCCGGCGATCGGGAAGGCGTAGTCGGACCCGAAGCGCGGGATGTACATGGTGCCGAAGATCTCGCCGTCGGCGGGCTGGGCCACCACCGGCACGGTCACGTCGGAGTCGTCGTCCCCGGTCTCGGTCGGATCGGGCGTCGCCGTCTGCGTGGCCTCGTACTCGGCCTGCCACTGCTCGGACAGGCTGTGGGCCTGGTCGGCACGCTCCGCGCCGTAGATGAGGTCGCCGATCCACAGCTGCCACGACACGTAGAGCAGCGCGACCACGCCGAGGGTTATCAGGATCTCGCCGAGCACGCCGACCACGCTGGTGCGCCGACGGCGACGCCGGGAACGAGAGCGCCGGGTAACGGGTTCGGGCGCGGTCACACCCGGGATTCTAGCGACCGCAGCCGAGAGTCCGCCCGGTAGTATTGACCGCATGGCACGCGCGGACAAGGACGACGACCTCACGGGCACCGGGGAACCCGCCCCGAACCCGGTGTGGTTCAAGCCCATCATGATCGGCCTGATGCTGGTCGGGCTGGCGTGGGTCCTCGTCTTCTACCTGAGCGGCATGGCGTACCCGATCCCGGGCATCGACGCGTGGAACCTCGTCATCGGTTTCGGCATTGCGTTCATCGGCTTCCTCATGACCACCCGCTGGCGCTAGAACTACACCGGTGTAACCCGTCCCCATGTGTGGATGAGGCTGTGGATAACTCCGCTCAGCCGTAGATCGCGGGCGGCACGAGCAACAGCAGCAGCAGTCCGACGGTCAGCACCAGCAGCAGCGCGATCCGCAGGCCGCGCTGCGCGCGGCGCCGGGTGCGCGCGAAGATCAGGCCGGCCAGCGCGCCCGCGACGAGCCCCCCGACGTGCGCCTGCCAGGAGATGCCCATCCCGGGGACGAAGCCGATCGCCAGGTTGATGCCGACGACGACCAGGATGCCGGTGAGGTTGGCGCCCAGGTGTCGCGCGATGACGATGAGCGCACCGAACAGGCCGAAGATGGCACCGGAGGCGCCGACCACCACGGACGTCGGCGCCAGCAACGCGACGCTCACCGACCCGCCCAGCACGCCGATCAGGTACAGCGACAGGAAACGGCCGCGGCCCAGCAGCGGCTCGAGAATGCGGCCGATCATCCACAACGACAGCATGTTCAGGCCGACGTGCCAGAACGAGGAGTGCACGAGCGCGCCGGTGATCAGCCGCCACGGCTCGAAGGCGCCGCTCCACTGCGGGTAGAGCATCGGCGCGTAGAACGCGAGCCAGCTCTGCACGAGCTGGTCGGGGATCAGCAGCGACAGCACATAGACCGCGGCCGTGACCAGGATGATCGCGTAGGTGACGACGGGCTGGCCGGGCAGCACAGCCGCGCCGCGCCGCGCCCAGCCCCGGGCCTTGCGCTGGGCGGGGGTCCGCTCGCGCCGCTGCTCGGCCATGCACTCCGGGCAGATGACGCCGACGGCGGCCTGCGTCTGGCACCGGGGGCAGATCGTGCGCAGGCACCGCTGGCACAGCACGAAGCTCTGCCGGTCCGGATGCCGGTAGCAGTAGTTCTCGCGGTTGCTCGTGAACTCGGGCGTCGTCACGGATGCGGGGGTCTCAGGCGGCCGCGATGTCGATCGAGCGGATGACCACGGGCTCGACCGGGCGGTCGCCGGCGCCGGTCGGCACCGCCGCGATGGCGTCGACGACCGCGCGGGAGTCGGCGTCCGCCACCTCGCCGAAGATCGTGTGCTTGCCCTGCAGCCACGGGGTCGGGTCGGTGGTGATGAAGAACTGCGAGCCGTTGGTACCCTGCGCGGCGCCGGTGATGGCGTTGCGGCGCAGCCCGGCGTTGGCCATGGCGAGCAGGTAGGGCTGCTGGAAGGTGAGCTCGGGGTGGATCTCGTCGTCGAAGGTGTAGCCCGGGCCGCCCGTGCCCTGCCCGAGCGGGTCGCCGCCCTGGATCATGAAGCCGGGGATGATGCGGTGGAAGACCACGTCCGTGTACAGCGGGCCCTCGCCCGGCCCGCCCGTCGCGGGGTCGGTCCACTCTCCGGTGCCGTCGGCCAGGCCGATGAAGTTCTCGACCGTGCGGGGCGCGTGGTCGCCGAACAGGTTGACGACGATGTCGCCGTGGTTCGTGTGGAGGGTGGCGGTGCCGGTGGGAGTGACCATGGATACATTGTCGCAGAGTTCATAACAAGCCCCGGTGTACGGGTGGTGTCGCTCTGGCAAGATGGGGTCACCGGTACACCCATCGAAGGGGAGATCTTCGTGAGCAGCCTCACCCGCAAGCGCAAGAAGGAACTGCGCAGGCTTCAGAACCAGGCCAACAAGCTCTGGGACTCGCAGCAGGTCCTCGTCGGCGAGGCGGCGGATGTCGCGCGTGAGGCGGGTCGGCAGCTGGGCAACTACAACCGCGAGCACATCGTCCCCGTGGTCCAGACCGGATATCAGCGTTACGCGGAGCCTTACGTGACGCGTGGGCTGAGCGCGTCCCGGCGCGTCCTGAGCGACGGGGTGATCCCGGCGGCGGGCGCCGTCGTGGGCGGCGCCCTGTCGGTGTGGGACGCTGCGGCCGACACGCGCGCACGCATCGCCTCCGGCCGCGGGCTCACGCTTCCCAGCTCCGCGGCGCTGCAGAAGAAGGCCGCCCAGTACTCGGCCTCGGCCACCAGGAAGCTCTCCGCGCGGCTGGCCGCGCTCGAGCCGCCGCGCAAGGGCATCGGCACCGGCGCCGTGATCGCCCTGATCCTCGGCGGCGTCGCCGCGGCCGGCGTGCTCTACGCCGCGTGGCAGACCCTCCGCGCCGACGACGAGCTGTGGGTGGCGGACGACCCGCTGCGCGCGCCCGACGCCTGAGCCCCTCCGCCCCGGGCCGTCCATCCACCCGTGTGTCACAACTCCGCCTGATGCGGATGCGGCGGCCGCCGCATCCGCGGGATCCGACGACGATCCGGGCCCGCCCGAGTGCACCGGGCGGAGTTATGGCACACCGGGGCCCGGCGACCCGGCGCGTCCGCGCGACAAGGCCTACAGCGGCTTCCGGCGGTCGAGGAGCCCGGCCCACTCCAGGGCGATGTCGACGAGCTTCACCCGGCGCAGGGCGCGGACCTCGGCGAGCGGGAACCAGCGCGCCTCGTCGGTGCTGCCGTCGGTCTCGTTGCGCAGCCCGCCGCCGGTGATCTTCGCGCGGTAGACGATGCGCAGGGTGTGCAGCGGCTCGGTGCTCTCCGCGATGCGGCGGGCGGCGGGGATGACACGGGAATGGACGCCGAGCAGGCCCAGGACCACGGCGCGGTAGCCGGTCTCCTCCCGGACCTCGCGGCGCACGGCGTGCTCCGGATCCTCGCCCTCCTCGAGTCCCCCGCCCGGCAGCGTCCACGCGCTGTGCCGGCCTTCGTTCCAGTGCGCCAGGAGGATACGGCCGACGTCGTCGGCGATGATCGCGTAGGCCGCCACGCGCATATCCATGCCGTCACCCTAGTGGACGTCGAGGGAGCGCCCTCCCGCGCGCCGGCTCACCGGAGCACGGGTTCGCGGGCCGCCTGCGCGGCGACGGCCGCTTCGACGGCGTCCACGTCGCGCACGGCCCCCTTGTCGGCCGACTGCGCCATGACGGCGTAGGCGCGCAGCGCGGCGGAGACCGCCCGTTCGCGGGAGCGTGGGCGATACCCGCCGGCCGCGAGCAGCCGTTCCCGGCGTTCCTCGAGCACCTCATCGGGCACGTCGAGGGTGATCTCGCGCGTGGGGATGTCGATGCGGACGATGTCGCCGTCCTCGACGAGCGCGATGACGCCGCCCGAGGCGGCCTCCGGGGAGACGTGCCCGATCGACAGGCCCGAGGTGCCCCCGGAGAAGCGGCCGTCGGTGATCAGCGCGCACAGCTTTCCCAGCCCCCGCCCCTTGAGGAACGACGTCGGGTACAGCATCTCCTGCATGCCGGGTCCGCCCTTGGGCCCTTCGTAGCGGATGACGACGACGTCACCGGCCGATACCCTCTTCGCGAGGATCTTCTCCACCGCCTCCTCCTGCGACTCGCAGACCACGGCCGGCCCCGCGAACGTCCAGATCGAGGGATCGACGCCGGCGGTCTTGACCACGGCGCCGTCGACGGCGATGTTGCCGCGGAGCACGGCCAAGCCGCCGTCGACGGAGTAGGCGTGGGCGGCGTCGCGGATGCAGCCGGCCGCCGCGTCGGTGTCGAGCCCGGCCCAGCGCTCCGACTGCGAGAAGGCGGTCGAGGAGCGACGACCGGCGGGGGCGGCGTGCCACAGCTGTCTCGCCTGCTCGGTTGCCTCGCCGCCGCGCACGTCCCACGCGCCGAGCCATTCGCCCAGCGACGCGGAATGGACAGCGTGGACGTCCTCGTCGAGCAGCCCCGCCCGGCGCAGCTCGCCGAGGATCGCGGGGACGCCGCCGGCCCGGTGCACGTCCTCCATGTAGTACGTGCGGCCACCGGCCACGTTCGGCGCCACCTTGGCCAGGCACGGCACCCGACGCGAGACCGCGTCGATGTCGGTGAGGCCGAAGTCGACACCGGCCTCGTGGGCCGCCGCGAGCAGGTGCAGGATCGTGTTGGTCGATCCGCCCATCGCGATGTCCAGCGCCATGGCGTTGCCGAATGCGGCGCGGGTGGCGATGCTGCGGGGCAGCACCGCCGAGTCGTCCTGGTCGTAGTAGCGGTGCGCAAGCGAGACGACGAGCGAGCCCGCCTCCTCATAGAGCGCCCGGCGCGCGGTGTGCGTCGCGAGGGTCGAGCCGTTGCCGGGCAGCGACAGCCCGATCGCCTCGGTGAGGCAGTTCATCGAGTTGGCGGTGAACATGCCCGAGCACGAGCCGCAGGTCGGGCACGCCGACTCCTCGATGCGCTGGATGTCGGCGTCGGAGACGTTCTCGTTCACGGCCTCGGAGATCGCGTCGACCAGGTCGAGGGTGCGGACGGTGCCGTCTATGAGCGTCGCGCGGCCGGACTCCATGGGGCCGCCGGAGACGAACACGGTGGGGATGTTCAGGCGCAGCGCCGCCATCAGCATCCCCGGGGTGATCTTGTCGCAGTTGGAGATGCACACCAGCGCGTCGGCCTGGTGCGCGCCCACCATGTATTCGACCGAGTCGGCGATGAGGTCGCGCGAGGGCAGGGAGTACAGCATCCCTCCATGACCCATGGCGATGCCGTCGTCCACGGCGATGGTGTTGAACTCGCGCGGGATGCCGCCGGCGGCCTTCACCGCATCGGAGACGATGCGGCCCACCGGCTGGAGATGGGTGTGGCCGGGGACGAACTCGGTGAAGCTGTTCGCGACCGCGACGATCGGCTTGCCGAAGTCGGCGGCGTCGACGCCGGCGGCGCGCAGCAGTGCGCGAGCGCCGGCCATGTTGCGGCCGTGGGTGACGGTACGAGAGCGCAGAGGGGGCATGGTCCCACCCTGCCGCACCGCTCGGGCCTCGCGCAGACGTCGCTGACGCTAGTGCTCGGAGCACTAGCATCGAAGGATGTCCGACGAGCAGGAGCGCCGCAAGGAGCTCGGCGCCTTCCTGCGCGCGCGGCGGGAGCAGCTCTCACGCGAGGCGCTCTCGCTTCCCCCGGGCACGCGCGGCGCGCTCGTCGGCCTGCGCCGCGAGGAGGTGTCGGTCGCCTCCGGCGTGAGCATGACCTGGTACACCTGGCTCGAGCAGGGGCGCGAGATCACGCCGTCCCGCCAGGTGCTGGGGGCGGTGGCCGACGCGCTCCGGCTCACCGACCCCGAGCGCGCATACGTGCTGTCGCTGGCCGGCTACGCACCCACGCTGCCCGCGCGCGTCGACCCCGCGCCGCCGCATGTGCGGCGGCTGCTGGACGCGCTCGACCACCCCGCTTACGCGCTGACGCCGGACTGGGGCATGGCGGGCTGGAACGACGCGTACGAGCTGCTGTACCCGCGGATCGCGGAGGTCGCGCCGGCCGAGCGCAACCTGCTGTGGCTGCTGTTCACCGACCCGCGGCTGCGAGAACTGCTGGACGACTGGCAGGTGACCAGCCGGCGATTCCTGGCGGAGTTCCGCGCCGAGACGGCGCACCGGCTGACCGATCCCGCCCTCGCCCAGCTCGTGGCGGCGCTGTCCGATCGCAGCGGCGAGTTCCGGGAGTGGTGGCGCAGCTACGACGTCGGGGGGTTCGAGTCCCGGGCGCGGGTCTTCCACCTGGACGTGGGCGCGGTGACCTTCGAGCACCATCAGGTGCGGCCATCCGACCGCCTCGACCTGCAGCTCGTGCTCTACACCCCCGCGAGCGCCGCGGATGCGGCATTGTTCCACGCCGCATCCGACCGACGCGGGCGTTCCCGCTCGGGCGTGCGCTGGATAGGGTAGGCACCCAGTCGAGTTCGAGGGGGAGACGCCGATGAGCACCGTGGACCCCGTCCGGGAGCGCGCCGAGCGCGAGGCCGCACGCCGGGGCAGCCCCGCGCGCGTCGTACGGCACGTCATGCTGCAGGCGCTGCAGTTCATATTCGCCGTGCTCTTGGGCATGGGTGTGGTGACCCTCATCGACACGAGCCGGGTGACGGAGCTCAACAGCGTCTTCGGCACCTGGGACTCGCGGCTGCAGGACCTGATCTGGACCGTCCCGGTCGGGATGGTGGGCGTCATCCTGTTCGGCATCGCGGTCGGCTTCTCCGCCAACTCTCTCACCGGGCGTCCCCTCGCGTTCCCCGTGGTGGGCCCGGCCACCGTCGTCCTCGTGGGAGTGGCGATCGGCTTCACCGTCCTCGTGCCGTGGCTCACCCCGCCCGACGAGGTGGGGATCCGCCTCGACGAGACGTACGGAGAGTCCGAGACCTGGGGTCTTGGCGAATGGGTGTGGTACCACATCGACGTGTGGGGCCCGATCGTGCTGTGGGCGCTCGCGATCGGCGCCGCCGCGATCGGCGCGATCGCACGGATCCACCGCAGGGCGCGCCGACCGGTGCTCGATGAGGTGCTGGCCATCGGCGTGCGCGTCCCGGGCGAGGTCACCGAGGCGCCGCTGCCCGACCCCCACGCGACGCGCACGATCACGCGCATCACGGTGTGCTACACCGATCGGTCCGGCACGACGCGCTGGGTCGAGCCGGTCCTGGCGATGCTCACGCAAGAGCTGCCGCGACGCGGAGATCTCGTGTCCGTCGCGTACGACCCGAACGCGCCGGGCGACACGAAGCGCATCTTCGTCGGACCGGCCGATGCCCGGGACGCCGCCGACTTCCGTCGCTGGAGCTTCGACGTCTGACGAGGACGGCTGACGGGCGCGCCGGCAGGCGTAGGTGCGGGTCAGTTCCGGTGCGGTGCCGCGCGGCCGGTGTGGCGAGGCCGGCCGAGGGATCCGGGACACGGCGGATTCGCTCCGTCTGCGCGGGCATTGCCGCGCTCAGTCCTGCGAGCTGCCGGGCGGTCTGACGGCGAGTTCCGTTCCTTCCCATCCGCGACGGAGCCAGCGATCATGCGAGGCGACGATGATCGTTCCCGCCGATGCTCCGATTGCTTCTTCGAGCTCGCTCGCGAGCGTCGGCGAGATGTGGTTCGTGGGCTCGTCGAGCAGGAGCAAGTCGGGTTCGGAGGCGATGACGAGGGCGAGGGCGAAGCGGCGGCGCTGACCGACCGACAGCTCCCGGAGCGGCCGGGCGGCGTCGCAGGGACGGAGCAGGCCCAGATCGGCGAGCGGCGGCCGTCCTGACCGCTCGAGCGCGTCGTAGATGTGCTGCGGGCTCCGCTCCGGGTCGGGGAACCGCGGGTCCTGGGTCAGCTCCCCGACGCGGCAGGCGCTGACTCGCAGGCTTCCCGCGTCGAGCGGGACCCGTCCGGCGATCGCGCCGAGGAGCGTGGACTTCCCGGCGCCGTTCGGTCCCGTGACGAGCAGGTGCTCGCCGGAGGCGACGACGAGGGCGGGCAACTCGAGTCGTCCCGTGACCCGGAGCCCGGTCCCGACGATCACCGGCCCCGGCGACGTCCGTGAGGTCAGTGGGGCGTCGAAGCGCAGCAGGGTCGGAGGCTGGGGAATCCGGCGACGTTCCGCGTCGGCCAGTCGGCGCTCGGCATCCTTCTTCCTCCGGGCGAGGGTCCGGTCGACGCGCGCGCCTTTGAACCTGTAGGCGAACTTGTCGTTGTCGCGGGGGCCCCGGTTGTGGGCGATCGCGGCGGTGCCGATCTCCGTAGCGCTCCGGAGCCGTTCTGTCTCCTTCTGCTCCGCGACGTACCGCTGCTCCCATCGGACGCGGGCGGCGGCACGCGCGGATTCGTAGTCGCTCCACCCGCCCCCGAAGCGCCGTCCGCCTTCCCCGTCGGTGCCGAGGGCGGCCGGGTCGAGGTCGACCAGCTCCGTCGCCGTGTCATCGAGGAACACGCGGTCGTGGCTGGCGAAGATCACGACCCCGCTCATGTCGGCCAACCGGCGGGCCAGCCGCTCGAGCGCACCGTCGTCGAGGTGGTTGGTCGGCTCGTCCAGCAGCAGCAGGTCCGGGCGACGGGTCAGCGCGGTGGCGAGCGCGAGGCGGCTGCGCTGACCGCCGGAGAGCGCCCCGACCGGACGGGACGGATCCAGGTCGGCGATCCCGAACTCCTCGGCCAGCAGGAGGGCACGCCGGTCCGCGTCCCAGGCCGCATGCGCTTCGGCCCACTCCAGCAGCTCGCCGTACCGCCGGGCGGCGTTCGGGTCGCCCAACCGCGAGGAGAGGCGTTCGAGCTCGTCGACCGCGTCGTGAAGCGGTGCGAGCATCGCGCTCAGCACATCGGCCACGGTGTCCGCGTCCGGGAAGGACGGCTCCTGGTCGAGCCAGATGAGGTCATCGGGGCGGGTGATGCTCCCGGAGCGCTCGGCGGAAGACGGCAGTCGGTCCGCTATGGCGCGCAGCAGCGTCGACTTGCCCGCGCCGTTCTCTCCGACCAGGGCCACCCGGCGCCCGGGGGACGCCGTGAGACCGACCGAATCGAGGGCCCGACGCCCGCCGTAGGAGACGCTGAGATCGGAGACGACGACAGGTTCGAGAGTGGACAAGACAAACCCCCAGGGCAGACGAGAACCTGCCGGGCATGTCCGCGGACGCAGGTCGGGTCAGCGAGACGTCCACATGCCTCGAGGATATCAGCGAGCTCCGACCGGCTCGAGATCGGCGACGACGAGCGATCGCGCCCGAGCGGCGCGGAAGCCGCAACGCCTGGCGGTGTCGGTGGCGGGGAGGATCATTGCGGTGATGAGGTTCCCCGCCACCACCGATCGCCCTGTCGTGCTCCTGCACGGCTGGCCGGTCACGCAGGCCCATTGGCGGGGGCTGCTGCCGGCCCTGCGCGACGCCGGGTTCGCTCCGATCCCGATCTCCCTGCCCGGGCTCGGCACCCCGCCCGGAGACGCCCGTGACTTCCGGAAGGGCGAGCTCGCCCGGCGGCTCCAGGAAGACCTCGCAGAGCGAGGGCTCACCCGATTCGCGGTCGTCGGCCATGACTGGGGAGGAACCGTCGCGGTCCTGATGGCCGCTGCGATGCCCGCCGCGGTGACCGCGCTGGTGGTCGAGGAGGAGATCCTTCCCGGAATCGACGTCGACATCCCTTCGCCCGGGGCCGAGCACTACCCCTCCTGGCACGGCCCGTTCAACCGGGCGACGGGCCTTGCCGAGCGGCTCGTCCCGGGACGAGAAGACGCCTATTACGGCACCTTCCTGACGCAGAGCGCCGGACCCGCCGGACTCGACCCCGCCGTCCTGCGCTCCTACATCGACGCCTACCGGGCAGACGGCGTCCTGGCCGCAGGACTGGGCTACTACCGCACCCGGACCGACGACCTCGCCGACATCGAGCGGGTCAGGGAGCACCCGATCCCCACGCCGGTCCTCGCGATCGGGGGCCGCTACGCGATGGGCCCCGCCGTCGCGGAAGGGCTTCGCCCGATCGCCGACGACGTCCGCGGCCTCGTCCTGGAACGGTCGGGGCACTACCCCGTCGAGCAAGAACCAGAATCCGCCGCACGCGCCATCGTCGACGTCCTCCAACGTCACCACGCGCAATGAAGACCGCCCTCGACGCACTCCTACCGATCGCCGTCGAGAGGCCCGACTCGCACGGAACTCGCGCTCGGTCGCTCCCAGCGTTCTGCCGGACCAGGGACGATGTGGAACAGAGGATGCGGTTCCGGCGCAGCGTCGCGCCAACGCGCAGCCAGCGCCGGGTCTCGCTCGAGCAGCTTCCTCCGGAGGTGCGCCCATTCATAGGAGACCTGCCCGTCCGTGACCGCGACCAGCGCGTTCCTCATGCCCGGTCGGTCGATCCGGGTCCGATCGAAGTGGTAGCCCCGCACGTCGGCCTCGTCCGCCAGCCCCGTCAGGTACGCGCCGATCGCATCGATCGGATCATCCTGCGCCCGGAAGCGGACCAGCTGCGGGTGCCGCGTGTACCCGCGCGTGCGGCCGGCGAGCACCGCCTGAGCGAGCAGCGTCTCTCGCCAGCAGGCCACCAGGCCCTTCCCGTCCAGGAAGCGGGGATGCACCGACCAGATCCGCACGACATCGCCCCTTTCGATTCCGTCACGCTCCGGCGCCGGCTTTCATCCCCTCGCGATCCGCGTGAACCTTCCCGGCGGTCTGTCCGATGAACGGTGGATCTGGCACGCACATGGTCAATCGGTACGGCTTCGATCCTTCCTTGCCCGGTAAGCACGCATCTTGGCGCGCGACCCGCACACGCTCATGGTGCACCAGCGGCTGCGTCCGCTGGGACTGTTGTCGTAGTAGACCCAGCGGCAGATTTCGGACTCGCAGGCCTTGAGGCGGGGCCAGGTGCCCTGGGCGTCGGCCCGGTAGATGGCGTCTTGAACACGCGTGGCCAGGAGGTCGAAGTCGGAGCGCGGGCCCGTCGCCATAAGGGTCGCTGCGCCGTCGGAAGCGATCACGAGGTTCATCGAGACCCGCGCGAAGGTGTCGTTCAGGAAACGGAGTCCGCTCGGGTCTGGTTCGTGGCCGGCGTTGGCGACGCAGCATTCACGGAGCGCGTCGCGGAGGAGACGGACCCGATCGAGATCCTCGAGTGAGAAGCGGACGTCGTCCATCCCGTGCGACCGGGCGAAAGCGTCAAGGTCGTGAAGCCCGACGAGGCTCTCGCGTCCGCTTTCGAGATCGAAGCTGTTCGCGAGGTCCTGGATCAGACGCAGCGGCACCGGTGCGGGTTTCCGACTCCCGGGCTGATCCATGCATCAATGTTACCTGTTAGAAACGTAATAAGGTAACAATTGGAATCTCGTTACCATCAGATTCCCTATATCGGTAACGAGGGTCAGGGGGTCCCGTGTCTACCTTGCTCGCTCTCGCCAGTGCGCTCCTGTACGGCGCGGCGGACTACGGCGGTGGGAAGGCGAGTCGCGTGCTCCCCAGCGCGATCGTGACTCTCGTCGCCCAGGTCGTGAGCCTCGCGCTCGTCGTTCTCGCCGTCCTCGTCCTGGGTGACCCTCTTCCCTCGACCGAGAGTCTTCTCTGGGGCGGGGTAGGAGGGCTCGGGGCGGCGATCGCCTTGACGACCCTCTACTACGCCTTCGCGCACGGCCCCGCCGCGGTCGTCGCCCCGGTCTCCGCCGTCGCGGCCGCAACGCTGCCTGTGGTGGTGGGCTTGCTCGCCGGAGAGCGCCCGAACCCCCTCGCCGTCGGCGGCATCGTCCTGGCCGTGATCGCCGTGGGCGTGATCAGCGCGGGCGAGGCTCCGACCGGCCAGCCGGTGTCACGCGTCATCCTCCTGGTCGCGCTCGGTGCGGGTCTCGCCGGTGGGGTGATGTTCGTCGGACTCCACCAGGCCGACCACGACTCCGGGCTGTGGCCGTTGCTGTCCGCGCGAATCGTCTCCGTGGTCGTCCTCACCGGGTTCTGCCTCGCCGTGCGCGTTCGGCCCGGATCGGGTCGACGGCTGCTCTGGCTCGCCGCGGCCATCGGCATCCTCGATGTCGCCGCGAACGCGCTCTATCTCGAGGCGGTCCGCTCGGGGATGCTCTCGGTGGTCGCCGTGGTCAGCTCGCTGTACCCCGCGAGCACCGTCGCTCTGGCGTTCGCCATCGACCGTGAGCGGCCGACGCGCCGCCACATCGTGGGATTCGTCGTCGCCGGCGCAGCCCTGGCGATCATCGCGTGGGGTCGAAGCTGAGACCGCCCGCAACGAGGCTTCGACGGCGGCGGCGTGCTGGTGGGCGTGAACGCCTGGATCATGACGACGCGGATGTGCGGCGACTGTACGGAGACGTCATGGTGAGGTGGTCGACGAGCAGGCGCAGCCGCTGCGCCTGGTACTCGTCACGGAGCCGCTGGGCGGCGTGCAAGGAGGCCAGGCCGTGCAGGCTGCTCCAGAAGATCTCGGTGAGCGTGTCGGGATCATCGGTGCTGATGGCAGCGACGACACTGTCCCGTAGAGCGTCGAATCCGGCGGTGGCAGACGGCGGCGTCTCGGAGTCCGCGAAGGTCATATCGGTGGCGAGCTCGAACATCGCCTGATACACGGCAGGATGAGTGGCCGCGTAGTTCAGATAGGCGGTGCCTGCGGCGTGCAGTCGCGCCGCAGGGGTTGTCGCCGCGTCGGCGGTGGCATGACGTACGGCGTGGACGAGTTCGGCGAAGCCTTCCTCGGCGACCGCGGTGACGATCGCCTGGCGATTGCGGAAGTGGGAGTAGAGCACCGGCTGGCTGTACTCGATCTCTTCCGACAGGCGCCGTGTCGTGACCGCCTGCCATCCCTCGGTCTCCGCCAACTCTCGCGCCGTGGCGAGGATCGCCCGATGGCGAGCGTGGCGTTCGCGTTCTTTGCGCGGGGAGGCCGGCATCCCCAGATGCTATCAACGAGAGACAAACTAGCGATGCTAGAATATGCGATGACCGTGCGCGAAACGGAGGGGTCATGCTGATGCTCGCCCAAGCCACCGCCCTCGTGGGCCTGCTGGCCACCGGAGTCATCTACGGAACCGATGTCTTTTCTGCACTGGTTCTGCGCCCCGCGCTGCGCGACCTCGACGACCACGAGCTGACCAGGGCCGCCGGTCGGATTCACCGCTACGGCGATGCCCGGCTGCCCGCACCCGGGATCATCGGGATCATCGCCGCCCTCGCCGCAGCGGTCCTCACCGCGATCGCGGGAACGCCTGCGGCCGCTTGGGCCTCTGGAGTGGCGTTCGTGTGCCTTCTGGGGTGGCTCGTGCTGTACATGCGGATCGCCGCCCCGATCAACCGGGTGCTGCGCGCGGCCGCCGAGTCCCGCACGACCCCCGACGACGCCCGCGAACTCCAACGCCGGTGGGACTCGATCATCACCTTTCGCAGCATCCTGCAAGGCACCGCAGTCGCCGGCCTCGCCCTGGCACTCGTCCTGACCTGAGCCCACGGGAGGACGAAAGCCCGGCAGCCAGTGCAAAGGGCTACCGGTCCGACGTCGGCCCGGCAGACACCAGCACTGACGGCGTGGGGCGGAGCCCGAAGTGTTGGCGGGTGCTGGGGTCGATTGCCCCCGGGAAGTGTCGTCACCCCGGCCGATCCCACCGGATTCACCCTGATCGGCGGCCCGTCCTACCGGGACCTGCGCTCGGACGCCGAACGCGCCGCGCTGCGCGATCCCGACGTCCGCTTCGACGCCACGCTCACCTTCTCCGACCTCGGCAGCATGCTGATTCTGCTCCACAGCCGCCGCCGGTTCTCGCTCCTCGCCGACGAGCAGATCGTCGCGCAGGACTGACCCCAGGGCCCCGACCCGCCGCTGTCTACACCTCTGGACTGGTGGCGTAGGTCGTCCAGGCGGGCTCGCGCAGGGCCGGGCAGTGTTCCGGGGTGGGGTTGTTGGCGATGTGGATCATGCGGTCCAGGGCATCGCGGGCGGCGGCGAGGTCGTCCATCGTCGCGGTGATACGTTCGCGTTCTGCGGCCAGCACCGCGAAGGTCTCGGGGGTGCCGTCTCCGGCGTGGATGCTGGGCATCAGGTGCAGGATGGTACGGCTGGACAGTCCTGCGATGAACAGTCGCTGGATCAGCCGCACCCATTCGGCGGCTGATTCCGGGTAGGTCCGTTGTCCGCTGGGCGTGCGGTCCGGGGTGAGCAGGCCCTGCTCCTCGTAGTAGCGCAACGCTCTGGTGCTGACTCCCGTCTGGCGCGCGAGTTCACCGATCCGCATCCAAGCCCTCCGGCTCCGTGACGATTTGCCTTTGACGTCAACGTCAGGTTTTAGCGTATGGGATGTCGGCCGAGACGCGGCCGCGCAGACCCACCACGCCTCGTGCAGGAACAGAGCATTCATGAATCCCACCGGCCAGACCGCCCTCGTCACCGGAGCCAACCGCGGCATCGGCCGACAGTTCGTCCTCGAACTGCTCGACCGGGGCGCGGCCAAGGTGTACGCGACCGCCCGCCGCCCCGACGCGATCGACGTCGATGACCCGCGGGTGATCCCGTTACGGCTGGACCTGCTCGACCACGACTCCGTGGTCGCCGCCGCGGCGGCCGCGCAGGATGTGACCCTGCTGGTCAACAATGCCGGAATCTCCACCGGTGCCGGCCTGGTCACGGGCGACC
>JASGDW010000270.1:0-7143 GCA_047606965.1 Microbacterium sp. | reverse complement strand
GCTCGCCGCGCTCGCCGCCGGGTCGGGGGTCGTCCTCAAGCCGGCCCCGCAGGCGCGTCGCGTGGCCGCCGTGCTCGCCGACGCGCTGTGGCAGGCGGGGGTGCCGCGCGACGTGCTGCGGCTCGTCGACCTCGACGAGGACGCCCTCGGGCGGGCGCTCATCGGGCATCCGGGCGTCGACCGTGTCGTCCTCACCGGCGCGTGGGAGACCGCCCGGCGGTTCCGCTCGTGGCGGCGCGACCTGCCGCTCGTGGCCGAGACCAACGGCAAGAACGCCATCGTCGTCGCCCCCTCCGCGGACCTCGACCTGGCGGCGGGCGACCTCGTGCGCAGCGCCTTCTCGCACGCCGGGCAGAAGTGCTCGGCCGCGTCGCTGGCGATCCTGGTCGGCTCGGCGGGACGCTCGGCCCGCTTCGCGCGGCAGCTGGTGGACGCCACGACCTCGCTGCGGGTCGGCTCGCCCGCCGATGCGCGCACCGAGGTCGGACCGCTCGTCTCGCCGCCCGGCGACGCGCTGCGATGGGCGCTGACCGAGCTGGGCGACGGCGAGCGGTGGCTGGTGCGCCCCCGGCGGCTCGCCGCCGACCCGGAGCTGGCGGACCGGCTCTGGACGCCCGGCATCCGCACCGGGGTGCTGCCCGGGTCGCGGTTCCACCTCGAGGAGTTCTTCGGCCCGGTGCTGGGCATCATGCACGCCCCCACGCTGTCGGCCGCGATCGACCTGCAGAACGCCGTCGCCTACGGGCTGACCGCGGGCCTGCACACCCGCGACGCCGACGACCTGCGGCTGTGGCTCGAGCACGTGGAGGCCGGCAACCTCTACGTCAACCGGGGCACGACCGGGGCCATCGTGCAGCGGCAGCCGTTCGGCGGATGGAAGCGCTCGGTCGTCGGCGCGGGGGCCAAGCCCGGCGGCCCGAACCACCTGATCGCGCTGGGGTCGTGGCGCCCCACGAACACCGGGACGCCCTCGCCGACCCTGCACCTGCGCGGTCTCGACTCGCGGATCACGGTGCTCATCGAGGCGGCGCAGCCAGCGTTGGCGTACGAGCGGTTCGAGTGGCTGCGCCGCGCCGCGCTGTCGGACGCGGTGGAGTGGGACCGCGAGTTCGGGCAGGTGAAGGACGTCTCGCAGCTGCACGTCGAGCGGAACCTGTTCCGCTACCGTCCGGTCGAGGTCGCCGTGCGCGCGGTCGCGGGAGCGGGGCTGACCGAGGTGCTGCGGGTGGTGCTGGCCGGCATCCGCTCCGGCGCCGGCTTCCTGCTGTCGGTGGCCGACGCGCTGCCGGCCGGTGTGCGCCGTGCGCTCGGCGAGGCGGGCGTCGCGGTCTCGGTGGAGGACGATCCGCAGTGGCTGGAGCGGATGACGGATGCCGCGGGCCGCCCTTCGCGGGTGCGGCTGGTCGGCGGTCCGGAGCCCGTCGCGGTGTTGCGCGCGGCGCTGGCGGACGCCGTCGCCGGAGACCCGGGCGTGGCGGTGTGGGCGGATCCGGTGACCACCGCGGGCCGGCTGGAGCTTCTCCCGTTCCTGCGGGAGCAGGCGATCTCGATCACGGCGCACCGCTTCGGCGACCCCGACCCCTGGTCCCGCGACGTGATCTGACCTCCGGCCGGAGGTCGCCGTCGCCGGGTGCGCGGCATGGGCGAATGCTGTTACAAAATACGTCAGAGTCCCGCGTATTGCTGGTACAAAGATGCCTAGCATTGCCGCCGTGTCCACGAAAAACGAGCGTGTCGCCTCGCGTCGCCGCGTGCACCTGGCGGCATTCGTCGAGGGCGTGAACCACACCACCGTGTGGTCGGATCCCGCTGCCGGCAGCCAGATCGCCCCGGAGTCGTTCGAACACATCGCCCGTACGGCGGAACGAGGCCTGTTCGACCTGCTCTTCCTCGGCCAGGGGTTGCGGCTGCGCGAGCATCGAGGCCGCATCTTCGAGCTCGACGTCGCGGGGCGCCCCGACACGCTGACCCTGTACGCGGCCCTCGCCTCGATCACGGAGCGGGTCGGCCTGGCGGCGACCCTGAACACCACATACACCGAGCCGGAGGACCTGGCGGCCGGCCTCGGCGCGATCGACCATCTCAGTGCGGGCCGGTCGGCGTGGAACATCGTCACCTCCAGCGACGCGTTCGTCGGCGCGAACTTCCGTCGCGGCGGATACCTCGCCTACGCGGACCGCTATCGCCGGGCGGAGGACGTGATCCGCGCCGCGGAGTCGATGTGGCGCGCAGCGGGCACCGGCGGCAGCTACTCCTACGAGGGCGCGTTCGCCTCCGTGGCGGGGGAGTGCGCCCCCGACCCGCTGCCCCAGGGGCGGCCCGTGTACGTGCAGGCCGGCGACAGCGCCGACGGTCGTGCGTTCGGCGCCCGCTACTCCGACGTCATCTTCTCGTTGAACACCGACTACGTGGCCGCCGAGCGCTTCCACATCGACATGCAGCGGCATCTGGCGGCGGCCGGGCGGCAGCGCCAGGACATCCGCATCCTCCCGATCGCCCGCATCGTGTTCGGCGACACACCGGCCGAGGCCCGGGACAACGCGCGGGAGAACGGCTTCGCCCAGATCTCCGGCGCCCGGGCGATCGCCTTCGCCGAACAGGTGTGGGGGCGTCCGCTCGACGGCGTCGACCCGGACGGCCCGCTGCCCCCCTTCGACCCGGTCCGCCCCGCCGAGCACCTGATGCAGGGCCGGGTGCAGTCCAAGGCCGACCCGGCCCAGACCGTCCGCCGCTGGCGGGAGCTCGCCGAGCGCGACCGCCACACACTGCGCAGCCTGATGGTCGCGGTCTACGGCCAGCCGGCGTTCTGCGGCACCCCGTCGCAGGTCGCCGACCAGCTCGTGCGCTACACGGACGCCGGCATCACCGACGGGTTCGCGCTCGGCTCCTACCTCACCCCGGGCGGTTTCGACGAGATCGTCGACCGGCTCGTGCCCGAGCTGCAGGAGCGGGGCGCCTATCCCGACCGCTACAGCGGCCGCACCGCGCGCGAGCATCTCGGGCTCACCCCCCTCCCCTTTCACGACTGATCCCCTGCCCCACACCGTCGCCGCGCGCGGCACCAGCCCCCGAGGAGAAACATGTTCCCCTTCCGTCCCGGCCGCGTCCGCGCCGTCGCCTCCGGCGTCCTGCTCACCGCGTCCGCCGTGCTCCTGGCGGGTTGCAGCGCCACGGCCGCCACCGACTCGACCAGTGCGTCGCCGACCTCCGGCGGCGATCTGGTCATCGGCATCTCCGCGGATCCCACGTGCCTCGACCCGCAGCAGAACGGCACCGCCGCGTCGATCAGCGCGAGCCGTCAGGTCGTCGACAGCCTCACCGACATCGACCCCGACACCGGAGAGGTCATCCCGTGGCTCGCCGAGTCGTGGGAGGTGGACGACGACGCCACGAGCTTCACCTTCACGCTGCGCGAGGGCGTCACCTTCAGCGACGGCACACCGCTGGACGCGGAGGTCGTCGCGCAGAACTTCGACACCGTCGTCTCCCTCGGCGCCGCGACCTCGCTCGTGACCGGATACCTGTCCGGCTACGAGAGCGCCACCGTCGTCGACGACCGCACGGTGCGCATCGACTTCTCGACGCCGAACGCCGGGTTCCTCGCCAGCACCGCCGTCGTGCAACTGGGCATCGTCAGCTCCTCGACCCTCGAGAAGACCGCGGAGGAGCGCTGCCAGCCGGAGAACATCGTCGGCACGGGTCCGTTCGTCTACGAGTCGTACACGCAGAACGAGTCGACGGTGCTCACCCGCCGCGACGGATACGACTGGCCGAGCGAGCGCGCGGCGCACTCCGGCGAGGCCTACCTTGACAGCGTGACCTTCCAGGTCATCGGCGAGTCGAGCGTGCGCGTGGGTTCGCTCCAGTCCGGACAGCTCGACGCCATCACCGACGTCCAGCCGACGGACGAGGAAACGCTCAGCGCCGCCGGCTTCGGGGTCGTCTCCCGGGCCAACCCCGGCGTGGTCAACACGCTCTATCCCCGCGCGACCAATCCGATCACCGCCGACACCGCCGTGCGGCAGGCGATCCAGATCGGGATCGACCGTGAGCAGCTCGCGAGCGTGCTCAGCTCCTCCTATGCCCCCGCCACCTCGGTGCTGGCCGCCAGCACCCCCGGGTACACCGACCTCTCCGCGGAGCTGGCCTACGATCCCGACACGGCCCAGCAGCTGCTCGAGGACGACGGCTGGACGCTCGGCGACGACGGTGTGCGGGTCAAGGACGGCACCCGGCTGTCGGTCGACGTCGCCTACCTCAACAGCGTCGTCACCAACCAGACCGTTTTGGAGCTCGTCCAGCAGCAGCTGGCCGACATCGGCATCGAGCTGACGCTGCGGCCGCTGGCGGTGGCCGACTACCTCGAAGCGGTCCAGGAGGACTCGCTGGCCTTCAGCTTCGGCAACTACACCCGTCCGGAGCTCGACGTGCTCCGCACGACGTTCGCCGGATCTTCGAGCAGCACGCGGATCTCGGACGACGACCTGGACGCCGTGCTGTCCCAGCTCCAGTCGACCTCGGACGACGCGCAGCGCACCGAGCTCGGCGACCAGGCCCAGCAGAGCATCGTGGAGGAGGCCTACGGCATCCCGGTGTACGAGCTGTCCCAGGTCGCGGCCACCTCGCCGGAGCTCCACGCCCTGTCCTGGGACTCGTCGTCACGGTTGTTCCTCTATGACGCATGGCTGTCCGCGTGACGACCCCGCGTCCGTCTCGGATGCACCTCGCCCTCTCCGCCGGAGTGGGCGGGGTGCATCAGGGCGCATGGCGCAGGGAGGGCAGCCGCACCGAGGACTGGGGCACGATCGAGCTGCTCGTGGAGGCGGCCCGACGTGCGGAGCAGGCGTTGTTCGACGTCTTCTTCGTCTCCGACCTGTCGGCGGTGAACCGGGCCGGGCTCGCGGTGCAGCAGCCCTATCTGTTCTTCGAGCCGATCACCGTCCTCGCCGCGCTCGCGATGCGCACGAGTCGGATCGGGCTGGTCGCGACCGCGTCCACCACGTTCTCCGAGCCCTATCCGCTCGCCCGGCAGATCGCCTCGCTCGACCAGATCAGCGGCGGGCGCGCCGGCTGGAACGCGGTGACCTCCAGCGTCGGATCGCAGAACTTCGCTCACCGCGAGTGGCCCGATCACGACGCGCGCTACGTCCGGGCCGAGGAGTTCGTCGACGTCGTCACCGGCCTCTGGGACGGCTGGGAGCCCGATGCGCTGATCCGTGACCGGGCCGCCGGGCGGTTCGCCGACCCGGACAGGGTCCACCCGCTCGACCATCGCGGCCCGCACTTCCAGGTGGCGGGGCCCCTCAACGTCCCGCGGTCGCCGCAGGGCCGCCCGGTGATCGTGCAGGCCGGATCCTCACAGCCCGGGCGCGATCTCGCGGCCCGCTACGCCTCGATGGTGTTCACCGCCCAGCAGGACGCCGAGCAGTCGCAGGCGTTCATCCGCGACATCCGCCAGCGGGCGCGCGGCTTCGGGCGCGACGACGGCGAGGTCGTCGTGCTGCCAGGCCTCAGCCCCGTCATCGGCGACACCGAGCAGGACGCGCACCGCATCCAGGATGAACTGCTCGCCCTCGTCGACGAGCCGACCGCGATCGCGCGTCTGGCCGACCAGCTGGGCGGCGCCGACCTGTCCGGGCTCGGCTTCGCCGACGTGATCCCGCCGGAGCGTCTGCCCGATCCTTCCGCGGTGCAGGGGCGCCGCAGCCGTTACGAGCTGTTCCATCGTCTGGCGACAGAGCAGCGGTGGACGGTGCGCCGACTCGCGGGGCTCGAGGCCGCCTCCTACGGGCACTGGGCGCTCAGCGGCACGGCCGAGCAGATCGCGGACGCCATGGCCGAACGATTCCGTGCCGGCGCCGCCGACGGGTTCATCCTGATGCCGCCCTCGCAGGACATGCTCGAGCGGTTCTACGAGCGCGTCGTGCCCCTGCTGCAACAGCGCGGACTGTTCCGCACCGAATACGAGGGGCGCACGCTCCGCGAGCACCTCGGCGTGCCCTTCCCCGAGCGGGGGCGGGCATGACCGGTGCGACCGTCCCCGACGGCTACACCCTCGAGGAGACCGGCTGGGGCGACGAGGAGCTTGCCGACCTGATCCGTCGCAGCGCCGCCGAGGTGCTTCCGCTGTACGAGGGCGACGACCTCAGCAAGCAGCGGGTGCGTCCGCTCGTCGAGGGCGACGTGCTGACGGTGGCCGTCGTGCGGCACCGCGGACGGATCGTCGCGACGGGGCTGCTGTCCGACGCGCACGGCGACGTGGAGGTGAACCGGGTGGCCGTCGCGGCCGGGCATCGCCGTCAGGGACTGGCCCGTGCGGTGCTCGCAGAGCTCGAGCGGCGCGCCCGCGCCCGCGGCATCCGGCGGCTGCGACTGCAGACCGGCTTCCGGCAGCTGCCCGCCATCGTGCTGTACGAGCGGGAGGGATGGCGCCGGATCCCGCCGTACGGCCCCTACGTCGAGGACGACGTGGTCAGCGTGTGCTTCGAGAAGGAGCTCTCATGACACTGGGCGTGCTGCTCCCGCCTGCGCCGTGCGCGGCCGCGGCGCCGGCGGTCGCCGCGGCGACCTGGGCTGCCCGGAGGCTCGACGACTCCGCGGCCGACTATCTCGTGGTCACGGCCGCCGCGACCGCGGGACTGCCGCCCGTGCTCGTCGGCGCGTATCTCGGCCGGGCCACCCGGCGGATCGGCGTCGTCGTGGAGGCCCCGGCGTCGGGAGCCGAACCGCTGCACCTGTCCACGGCGCTGGCGACGCTCGACATCACCACCCACGGCCGGGCCGGATGGCTGGTGCCGCTCGCCGACCCGTCCGGGGCGCCGGACGCGTCGGCTGTCGTCGACGCGGTCGCCCGCCTCTGGGACAGCTGGGAGGACGACGCCGTCATCCGGGACGGCGTCACCGGACGGTACCTGGATCGCACCCGGCTGCACCGCGTGGACGTGACCGGTCCCGGGTTCACCATCGCAGGGCCCTCGATCACGCCGCGCCCGCCCCAGGGACGTCTGCCGATCCTCGCCGCACCCGAGGCGGCGGGACTGGCCCGGCTGGCGCCGAGCGCGGACTGGATCGAGCTGGTCGTCGACGGACGCGGCGTGCGCCAACCCCCCGGCGGGGACGCCCCCGAGGCGCGCGACCCCGGGC
>JASGDW010000269.1:0-4361 GCA_047606965.1 Microbacterium sp. | reverse complement strand
CGCGTTCGCGGCGATCGTCGGGCTGCTCGTGCTGGTCGGGCTCGCCGGCGGCGCGGTCGGCGCCCTGCAGGGGCCGCGGGTGACCGACGTGCAGTTCGACGTGGATGCGGCGGTGTCGGCGTCCGGCTCCCGCCTCATCCTCACGACGAGCCAGTCGCTGGAGGCGATCGACCCGTCGCAGGTCGCCATAAGCCCCGCCGTGGACGTGACCGTCTCCACCAGCGGGCGGCAGATCGGCATCCGGTTCGCGCTTCCGCTGTACGACGAGACGACGTACACCGTGACGATCACCGGCGTGACCGGGACCGGGGGCGGCCCCGCCTCAACGATCACCGAGACGATCACGACGCCGTCGTTGGACGTCTACATGCTGCAGCGCGCCGACGACGGCGACACCGTCTACCGCACCGGCCTCGACGGCGTCGCGGCGGTGCCGGTGTACACGGCGTCCCATATCGAGGACTTCCGGGTGACCGCCTCGTACCTCGTGATCTCGATCCGCACCGACGACGACAGGCCCGCGCTGATCGTGACTGACCTTGACGGGCAGGGCGCCCGCGAGCTTCCGCTGCCCGGCGACGGCACCGGCACCGTGCAGGAGCTCGGCAGCGCCGACACCGGCGACGTCATCGGCTACACCTACACGGACGCCGACCCCGCGGCGTCCGGCGCGCTGACCAGCGCGCTGTTCACCGCGTCCCTGAAACCGGCGGACGCCGACGCCGCACCCACGGCGATCCAGGCCGCGGGCGCGACGGTCGAGGCGGCCGACTGGCGCTTCGTGCCCGACACCGACAGCATCCTCGTGCTGAGCTTCGCGGGGCGCCTGCTGCTGACGCCGTCCGACGGGTCGAACGTCGTCGACCTGGGCGACGCGGCGCGGATCGAGGGGATCGCGCGCGGATCGGCGACCGCCGTCGTGCTGCGCACCGACGGCTACTACACCGTCGACCTCTCCGACGGGACCATGGCGCCGCTCGTCGACGCCGCCGGGGTCACCGGGAGCATCGGCATCATCCTGCCGCTGCCCGACGGCACGACGCTGCGCGAGATCAGCGCCGCCGACGGCATGAGCGGCGCCGACGTGTACCTCGTCGCCGCCGACGGCACGCCGACCCACGTCTTCGAGACGGCGAGCACCGACGCGCTGCTGCAGACGTGCGTGTCGCCGTCGGGGCGGTACGCCGCGTTCCTCGTGCAGCCGGATGCCGCGAGCAACCCCTATGTGACCGGGTACGACCTGCCGGTGCCGGCCACGGTGGCCACGCACATCGTCGACCTCGACGACGGCAGCGAGGTGTCGTCCCTCGGGGCGTTCGCGATCTCGTGGTGCCAGGTGCCGCTGCAATGACCGCGCTCGTGGCCGCCGCGCGTGCGGACCTCGCCGCTCTGCCGCTGGAGGTCGCGCCCCGCCTGCTCGGCGGCCGGCTGGTCACCGAGGTCGCCGGCGACCGGGTCGTGCTGCGGATCACGGAGGTCGAGGCCTATCACGGCGCGGGCACCGGCGAGGTGCCCGACCCCGGTTCGCACGCGCGGATGGGGCCGACCGCCCGCAACGCCACGATGTGGGGCGAGCCCGGGCGCCTCTACGTGTACCTCAGCCACGGCATCCACTCGTGCGTGAACGTCGTGTGCGCTCCGGCCGGCGTCGCCGGCGGTGTGCTGCTGCGGGCCGGGGAGGTGGTGGAGGGCGCGGATGTCGCGACGGCCCGGCGCGTCGCGCGTCGCGGCGTCGTGCGCTCCGGGCGTGATCTCGCGCGCGGGCCGGGACGGCTGGGGGATGCCGTCGGGCTGCGCCATCCTGCGCACGACGGCATCGACGCGGTCGGCGGCGCCCCGCAGGCGGGCGCGACGGCGCGACTGCTGCTGCCGGCCGTGCCCGTGCCCGACATCGCCTCCGGGCCGCGCGTCGGGGTGGCGGGCCCGGCGGGCACGGCGGCGTTCCCGTGGCGGTTCTGGATCCCCGGCGAGGCGACCGTCTCGGCGTTCCGCTGGGGGAGGGGGGCGGCGCCGCGCCCGTGATCGCCGGGCAGGACGCCGTGGCGGGGCACATGGCGGCCCCGGGCCCCGGCTCACGCGCGGCGGATTCATCACCGGGTCATAGACCGGCCACCTAGCCTGTGCCCATGCCCAGCACCGCGGTCGAGGAGACGCGCCCGCGTCGCGCCCGGCGCGCGTGGATCGCCGCGGCGATCGCGACCGTCGTCGTGGTCGCCGGCATCGCCCTGTTCGCGCTGCCGGCAGCGCTGTCGACCCCCGAGGCGTCGGCGAGCGCCGTCGCCTCGCCGACGGCGACGACGCCGACCGTCGCGGAGGTGTACGCCTCCGTGGTCGCCTCCGTCGTGGTCGTCCAGGTGGTCCAGGGCGACGGCACCGGTCTCGGCAGCGGCGTGATCGTCGACGACACCGGGACGATCCTCACCGCCGCGCACGTGGTCGAGGGGGCTTCGTCGATCCAGGTCACCTTCGCCGACGGCACGGTCGCGGCTGCGACCGTCTCGGCGACGGACGCCGCGACCGACACCGCGAGCCTCGTGCCCGACGCCCTGCCCGGCATCCTCGTCCCGGCCACGATCGGGTCGAGCACCCCGCTCTCGGTCGGCTCCGCGGTGATCGCGATCGGCAATCCGTTGGGGCTGTCGGCATCCGCCAGCACGGGCATCGTCTCCGGACTCGACCGCACCGCGACGCCCGAGGGCGGCACGCAGCTGAGCGGGCTCATCCAGTTCGACGCCGCCGCGAACCCGGGGAGCTCAGGCGGCCCGCTGCTGGACGAGAACGGGGCGGTCATCGGCATCGTGGTGGCCATCGCCAACCCGACGGGCGAGGACAGCTTCGCCGGCATCGGCTTCGCCGTGCCGCTGGGCAGCGCGCTGGAGGGCGTCGCCGCCGACGGAGGCCCCCAGCAGTGAACACGACACGGGAGGAGGGCGCCGCATGAGCGCCGCAGACCACGAACAGGCCGCCGCCGGCGGACCGCTGGAGAACGTCGTCTACGAGGTCAAGAAGGTCGTCGTCGGCCAGGACGTGCTGCTCGAACGCCTCGCGGTCGCGCTGCTGGCCCGCGGGCACGTGCTCGTCGAGGGCGTGCCGGGGCTGGCGAAGACGCTCACCGTCAACGCGCTCGCCCGCGCGATCGGTGGCAGCTTCCAGCGCATCCAGTTCACGCCCGACCTCATGCCCGCTGACGTGTCGGGCACCCGCGTGTTCGATCAGCGCACCGGCGGGTTCGAGGTCGTGCCCGGCCCGGTGTTCGCGAACCTGCTGCTGGCCGACGAGATCAACCGTGCCCCCGCCAAGGTGCAGAGCGCGCTGCTGGAGGTCATGCAGGAACGGCAGGTCACGATCGGCCGGGAGACCTTCCCCGTGCCCGACCCGTTCCTCGTGCTGGCCACCCAGAACCCGATCGAGTCCGACGGCACCTATCCGCTGCCCGAGGCGCAGCTGGACCGGTTCCTGTTCAACGTGCTGGTGGACTATCCGCAGCCGCACGAGGAGTTCGTCGTCGTCGAACGCGCCCTCGCGCAGCCCGCGCGGGTCGAGGCCGTGCTCGATCCGGTGCGTCTTGTCGAGCTGCAGCGGCACGCGGATGCCGTCTACGTCGACCCCGCGCTCATCGACTACGCCGTGCGGGTCGTGCAGGCCACCCGCCACCCGGCCGCCGCGGGCCTGGCCGACCTCGCCGACCACATCGCGTACGGCGCCGGCCCGCGCGCGTCGATCGGCGCGATCGTCGGCGCTCGCGCCCTGGCGTTCCTGCGCGGACGCGACTACGCGCTCGTCGACGATGTCGTGGACCTGCTCCCCGACGTGCTGCGCCACCGCATCGTGCTGAGCTATCGCGCCGCGGCTGAGGGCGTCGCCCCCGACGAGGTCGTGCGCCGGGTGCTGGCGGCGGTGCCGGCTCCGGTCCCGGTGGCGGGGGGACGCTGACGTGCCGATCCCCGACTCCGTGCTGCGCCGCCTGGAATGGCGCACCTCCCGGCCGCTCGACGGCCGGATCCAGGGGGCGCACCGGGCCGCCGCGCGGGGGTCGGGACTCGACCTGGCGGAGCTGAGGCCTTACGCCTCGGGGGAGGACGCGCGCCGCATCGACTGGAACGCGACCGCCCGCGCCGGAGAGCCCTACGCGCGCGTCTTCAACGAGGACCGCGCCGTGACGGCATGGCTGGTCGTCGACGTGTCGGCATCCGTGCGCGGGGACGGCCGTGCGCTGCTGACCGACGTCGCAGGGGCGCTCGCCCGCCTGCTCGCCCGCGGCGGCGATCCCGTCGGCGCGGTGCTGGCGGACGGCTCGCGCGTGAGCGTCCTGCCTCCGGCGCGGGGCGCGCTCACCCCTCGCCGCCTGGACGCCGCGCTCG
>JASGDW010000268.1:0-3311 GCA_047606965.1 Microbacterium sp. | reverse complement strand
GTCGCCGCCGGCGCCCTCGCAGGCGCCGCCGCGGTCGTCTCGGCGGTCGCGTGGACGCGTGCGCGGCCCGCGTTCGACGGCCGCCGGCTGCCGTGGTCCGTGCTCGCCCTCCTCGCCTGGTCCGGGCTGTCGCTGCTGTGGTCGGGGCAGCCGGCGACGAGCTGGGCGCTGCTGGCGCTCACCGCGGGGCAGGGCCTGTTCGCCGCCGCCGTGCTCACCTGGCGCGAGCTGGTCGCCGCCGTCGGCACCGCGCTGACATGGATGCTCGGCCTCTCCCTCGCGTTCGAGCTCGCGGTCGCCGTCGTGGTCGGCGCTCCGCCGGGCGCGGGCCTCGCCGGCGACGCCGCCCACCTGGGTGCGGTCAGCGCCGTGGCGGTGATCGTCTTCGGCATCCGCGTGGCCTCCTCGATCACGCGCCTGCGCTCCTGGCTCGGGCTCGCACTGGCGTTCTTCCTGCTCGTGCGATCGGAGTCCGTCATCGCCTACCTCGCGCCGGGGGCGGTCGCCGCGGTGCTGGTCACGGTGCTGCTGATGCGCACCGCCGGCCGCGCCGGCGAGCGCACGAAGCACTATCTGCTGTTCGCAGCCCTCGGTGTCGTCGCCGGCGTGCTGCTGTGGTGGCGGCGGGACGTCGTGTTCACCGGCGCCCACAGCGTGTGGGCGGATGCCGCCGCCCGCACGGGCTGGGTCGGCGTCGTGCTGGTCGCCGGCGTCCAGCTCTCGTTCGTGTGGCGCTCCTGGTTCTTCGCGATCGACCGGCCGCGATGGGACCTGCGGGCCGACCGCCCCTACACCTCCCTCACCCTGCTGCCCACGCTGACGGCGACCGTGCTGCTCGTGCAGGGGCTCGCCGACGTCGGCCCGCTCGGCCTGTGGGGGTGGCTGCTGATCGTGACGCTCGGCACGAAGATCACGCAGGCGCCGCTGGTCGGCGTCGGCCCGGCCGAGCAGTCCGCGGCACTCGAACGCGGTGAAGCGGTCGCCGCCTGCTGACGCTCAGGCCGGCGCGACGGCCGCAGGGTAGGATCGGGGGCGCTATGGCCGCCGCATCCACACCGCCCGACGTGCCCTCCGGCGACTTCGATCCGCGCTCCGCGACCATCGCCGTCGTCACCTACAACCGTTCGGCGCTGCTGACGACGCTGCTGGAGTCGATCGTGGCGATGGACCCGAAGCCCGGCCACGTCGTGGTCGTCGACAACGCCTCCTCCGACGACACGACCGAGGTGGTCGCCGCGTTCCGCGAACGGCTCGGCGCCGAGCTCGTGTATCGGCGACTGGAGACGAACACCGGCGGCTCCGGCGGGTTCAGCGAGGGGATGCGGGTCGCCTACGAGCTCGGTTCCACCTGGATCTGGCTCATGGACGACGACGTCGAGGTGCTCCCGGATGGGCTGGCCAGGATGGGCAGATGGGCGCCCCGGTTCAAGAGCATCCAGGGACGGCGCTACGACTACGACGGCAGCGCGTTCTACTGGCAGTACCGGATCGCGGAGCGCATGGGCATCCCGATCCCGTTCGCGCCGGCCGGCTTCGACGAGTCCGGGTTCAAGGAGATGAACTCCGGCTGCTTCGAGGGGATGTTCATCCACCGCGACGTCGTCGCCCGGATCGGGCTGCCCGACCCGCGCTTCTTCATCTACTGGGACGACCAGGTGTACGGCTGGCTCGCCTCGCGGCTGACGACCTCGGTGATCGTGGACGAGTTCGTGCTGCGCCGCACGCGCGAGATCAAGCAGTGGGACATGGGCGTCCGCCACATGAACGCCTCCAGCGACGCCTACCGGTACTACATCATGCGCAACCGCGCGCACATCAAGCAGTACTACCGGGTCCACCGGGCCTACAACCCGGTCCTGTTCGCTCTGGGCACGACGCTGACGTTCGGCAAGGAGCTCATCCGCCTCGCGGTGGTCGAGCGCACGGTGCGCGGCACCTCGAACCTGTTCCGCGGGCTGCGCGACGGCGGCCGCATCGCGCGCGACCGCACCTGGCGCCCCATGCCGCCGCTGGCATAGGGTTCCGCGCGCGAGGCCGGGCGCCCTGCCGCGTGTCGGCCCGGCGACCACCCCGCCGTGCGCTCACGCTCTGAGTCGTGTCGCGGGTCAGAAGGTGAGCAATACCCTCACGCTCTGAGTCGTGTCGCGGGTCAGAGGGTGAGGGTCCGCGGGGAGTGCCCGGCGCAGGAGCGCAGCCGCCGCCCTCACCCGGCGGACAGGCCCAGCACCGGGTAGAGCGTTTCGAAGGCGTGCAGGAGACCGCCGCTGAGCGCGTCGTCGCCGTGCTCGGCGCCGGGGACCTCGTACAGGTCCACGGCGAAGCCGGCGTCGCTCGAGCTCTGCGCCGAGCGCTGTTGGCCGGGACCGAACCAGACGTCGTCCTCGCCGTAGGTGAACACGGCCAGATGCCCGGAGAACTGGCCGTCGTTGACGGCCAGGAAGTGGGCCGGCGTCGACGCGTCGTAGAGGTCCTGGTCGCCGCCGAACACGTCCTGCAGCATGGCCGACACGTCTTCGGAGCCCTGCACCTCCTCGCCGGAGACCGAGATGAGATTGTGCCAGATCGACGGGTACTGGGCGCCCCACAGGTAGGCGCACGTCCCCCCGTTCGAGTAGCCGGCGATGGTCCAGTACTGCGAGTCGGAGAGCACGTTCAGGTGCGAGCGGATGTACTCCGGGATGTCCACGTTGAAGTAGGTGCTGACGCCGCCGTAGGTCGCGGAGTCGACGCAGCCCGGGTCGACGGCCGGATCGCCCAGCTGGTCGGCGACGATCACGATCGGAGCCAGCCCGTCGTTCTCGGCCGCCAGCTGGTCGAGGGCGCTCTGGACGAAGCTCGCGTCGGGATTTCCCGGCTGCCCCATCATCATGACCACGACCGGCAGCGCCGGCGGGTCGTCGACGAGCGCGGCCGGCGGCAGGTAGATGGACGCGTCCCGCGGCGTGAACCCCGCGGAGGAGGGGATCGCGTTGTCGCCGCTGAGCACGCCGACGGTCCCCTCGGACGGCATGTCGTCGGGCGGGGTCCACGACTGGTAGAGGGGTCCCGAGGGCGTGGACGCGGACGTCGGGGTGGGCAGCACGATGGCATCGCCCACGACGATCCCGAACAGCGCGCCGAGGTTCCGGTCGATCCCGAAGACGGCATTGACCCCGAGGGCGCCCGCCGCCGTGGCGAGGACCACGAGCGCGGCCGCCGCCGCCTTGGCCCACCACGATCGGTCCACCAGCGCGACCAGTCCGAGCGCGACGGCGGCGGAGGCGGCCACGGCCCACGCCCCCACGCCGACCGGCAGCGGGCTGCCGAAGGCC
>JASGDW010000267.1:0-3737 GCA_047606965.1 Microbacterium sp. | reverse complement strand
GTCGTGTTCCAGCTGCCGCGCAGATGGACGTCGAGCGTGATCTCGAGGTTCTCCGCGTCGGCCTCGGGGAAGGTCGCCCAGCGCGAGATGCCCGCGTTGTTCACGACGATGTCGACGCGGCCGAACTCGCGGATCGCCGTCTCCACGAGAGCCTGGCACCCCTCCTCGGTCGCGACCGTGTTCGTGTCGGCGACGGCCTCACCGCCTGCGGCGACGATCTCCGCGACCGCCTCGGTGGCGGGGCCGGCGTCGCTTCCGACGCCCTCCTTGCTGCCGCCGACATCGTTGATGACGACCTTCGCGCCGCGCTCGGCGAGCAGCTGCGCGTGGGCGCGGCCGAGGCCGCGCCCGGCGCCGGTGACGATCGCGACGCGACCGTCGAAGCGCAACTCGGACGTGTCGTTCATGATTCTCCTTCGAATCGATCTCTGAGCCGCGGAGGCTACTTCTCGGCGGGAGCCGGGACGTAGGGCGCCATCACGAGGTCGCCGTCGTCCATGGTCTCGCTCGAGCTCAGGCCGGGGGTCGAGTAGAGGCGCCCGCGCGCCTCGTCGGCCGACCCCTCGATCTCGTAGATCGTCGCGTACCGGTACGGCGCCCCGGGACCGGGGTCGCCGGGCAGCTTGTAGCGGCGGGCGGAGAGGAAGCCGGGAAGGGCCAGCACCTCGGGGATGTGCTGCTCCCAGTACCAGCTCTCGAACTCCTCCTCGCGGCCGACGACGGCGTTGGAGAGGGCGATGAGGATCTCGGGCGATGCGTCGCTGCTCATGGGTCCTCCTACGCCGCTTCGACGGTCTGGTTCGAGGTGCTGAAGGCCCCGCCGTAGTCCGGCGTCGAGCTCACCTCGGCCAGGATCTCCTCCAGCTTGCCGCGCCCGCCCGGGTTGAGCAGGAACTTGCGCACCTTGCCCTCGACGTTCGCGCCGTAGTAATGGCTGTGCTCGGCGGAGAAGATCGACAGCGGCGCCAGCGTCTCGATCATCGTCATCCACGACTCCTGCTGCTCGGCGGTCGGTTCGAAGACGTCGTAGCCGTGCTCCCGGGCGTAGATGATCGTGCTGAAGATCCAGTCGACCTGGAACTGCGAGTAACGCGGGTAGTTGCCGCCCCCGGCGCCGTGCGGGCCGCCGGGGAAGAAGAAGTTGGGCAGGCGGTGCGCGCTGAACCCGCCGAAGTCCTCCGGCCCGTCCTCCCAGTCGGTGCGCAGGTCCAGTCCCTCGCGACCCTCGACGCCCATGCGGGTGAGGGCTCCCGTGCCGAAGTCGAAGCCGGTCGCGTACACGATGATGTCGTAGTCGCGGTGGCCGGCGGTCGTCTCGATGCCGGTCGCGTCCACCCGCACGATGGGGGTCTCCCGCAGCCAGATGAGCGAGGCGTTGGGCTTGTTGAACGACTCGTAGTAGTCCTTCACGAACGGGGGCCGCTTCGCGCCGAACAAGTGGTCCTTGGGGATGAGCCGCTCAGCGGTCTCGGGGTCCTTCACGATGCTGCGGATCTTGCCGGCGAGGAAGTCGCAGAACTCGAGGTTGACGTCGCGGTTGGTCGTCATGTCGTAGTAGTTCATCGTGAGCTTGCCGAAGCCGGGCGCCCGCCAGATCTTCTCGTAGAACTCCTGGCGCTGCTCGGGCGAGTCGTCGGTGGAGAACTTGCCCGCCGGCTCGTGGAGGAACCCGGAGGGCGAGGTGCTGAGCACCTTCGCGATGTCCTCGAAGTTCTCCTGCAGCCACTCGAAGCGCTCGTCGGTGATCTCGGCGTTGTTCAGGGGCGTGGTCCAGGTGGGCGTGCGCTGGTAGAGGTCGATGCTCTCGACCACGTCGACGAGCACGGGGAGCATCTGGGCGCCGCTCGGGCCGTTTCCGATGATCGCGACGCGCTTGCCGGCGAAGTCGACCGGCTCGTGCGGCCAGGCGCCGGTGTGGAAGGCGAGGCCCTCGAAGTCGTCGAGGCCCTCGATCTCCGGGTAGTGGGGGACCGACAGGCCGCCGGTGGCGGAGATGACCCAGCGCGCGCGGACGGTGTCGCCGCTCTCGGTGCGCACGGTCCAGACGTTCGCGTCCTCGTCGTGCACGGCGGAGACGACGCGCCGACCGGTGCGGATGTGCGGACGCAGCTCGAAGCGGTCGACCACGAAGTTGAGGTAGCTCTCGATCTCGGGCTGGGTGGCGAACTCCTCCTTCCAGCGCCACTGCTCGAACAGCTCCTTGGAGAAGATGTAGCCGTAGGCGTAGCTCTCCGAGTCGAAGCGCGCCCCGGGATAGCGGTTCCAGTACCAGACCCCGCCGACGCCCTCACCCGCCTCCAGCGCGACCGCGCTGAACCCGGCGTCGATCGCGCGGTAGAGGGAGTAGATCCCCACGACTCCCGCTCCGATCACGAGAACCTCGACGTCGATCGCGCCGTCGTCCTGCTGTGCCATTCGACCCACTCCTCGTTGATGCCGCCGATTCGGACTATAGATATTTAAGCATAAGGGCTGATTTTTACAAGGGTCAGTATCGATGCCTCTGCCGGGACGGCGACGAGCGTCGTCGGCCGGCGCCCCGGCTTCACGACTCATGACATCCTCACTCCCCCAGGATCCCGGGGCGTGGCAGCCGCCCGGAATGGCTGTCACGACGCGCGAACACCGGTCCCGCCGGCGGGACCATGCACCCGGCGTCTAGGCGCCCGCGCTTATACCCGCGGGCGGCCGGGCGGCCCGCTCGGCGCGCGGTGGGGACTCGAGAAGCGACGTCTGCGAGACGATGCCCCGCCGCGACCCTCAGTCCGTCGAGCACCGCCGAGGCGTCCTGCGTCAGGTGCGGGGGCGTGCAGGGCGCGGGGTCGTCCGGCTTCTCCGGATCCGGCGGCCTCAGGTGCCGGCGCGGCGCTCTCCCCGGCGCACGGCGCGGCCGAGCCCGCGGGCGTAGTCGTCCCACAACGGCTCGACGAGCTCGTGACCCATCCCCGGGAAGATGTGCAGCTCCGAGCCGCGCAGGATGCTGTGCAACTCGATGGCCGCCTCCGGGAGGATGTAGGCGTCATCGGTGCCGTGGAAGATGGTCGCCGGGGTGTCGAGGTGGGCGATCCGCGCAGCCACGCCCTCCCGGAACGACAGCATCGCCGCCTGCTGGCGCGCAAAACCCGCCGGGTGGTAACACCTGTCGTACATCTTGCCGGCCAGCTCACGCACCCACACCTCGTCGAACTCATAGCCCGGCGACGCGCTGACGCGCTCACGGGCGATGGACGCCTCGATCGCGCTCTCCCGGTCGGGATAGGTCTCCAGTCCGACCTGCTCCGCATCGGGGTCGCGCATGAACTCCGAGACGCCGAGTGCCGGGGTCGTGTAGAAGAACGTCGCCGAGAGCACCCGCTCCGGCGCCTCGGCCAGAACGGTCTGCGCAATCATGCCGCCCATCGACTGCCCGGCGATGTGGAACCGCGACAGGCCCAGATCGTCGGCCACGGCCAGCACATCGGCGGCCATGTCGAACACGTCGTACCCGCCGTCGAGATCGTCGTCTCCGCCGAGCTTGTCGGAGAGCCCGACATCGCGGTTGTCCATCAGCACGACGCGCAGTCCCTGCGCGAGGAAGCGCGCCACGAGCGGCGGGCGCCATCCGACCAGCTGGACCGTGAACCCCTCTACGAGGATCACCGGTGGCGCGGCGTCCTCCCCGAGCACCTCGTAGTAGATCCGGACGCCACCGTTGTCGGCGTAGGGCATCGTCTTCCTTCCTCTCCCGGCCTCGCCGG
>JASGDW010000266.1:0-31703 GCA_047606965.1 Microbacterium sp. | reverse complement strand
CGCTGCACGAGAACCAGCCGATCCGCTCCAGGTCGCTGGAGACGACGACGGCCTCGATGTCGGCGGCCCGCAGGTCGTCGAGGCCCGACACCTCGGCGTACCGGAAGCCGTGGACCGTGAAACGCGGCTCGAGCACGACCTCGTCGGCGTCGTCGAGCAGATAGGTGTCGGTGGCCTTCGCCGTGCGCAGCGGACGCACGCCGAGCTCGCCGTCCTCGAGCACCTCCGCGTGACGCACGACGATGCGTCGGCCGCCTCGCGGGGAGTGCACCCGCAGACGCACCCAGCCGACGAGGTTCTGGCCGAAGTCGACGAGCAGGCGCCCCGACGGCGAGCGGAGGACCTCTCCGGCGGGGACGACCTGCACGACGCGCACCGGCGCGCTCTCGGGGGCGACGAGCCGGTCGAGGGGGTAGTCGACCAGGGAGACCGGCTCGGGCTCCCCCTCCGTCCGGGTGAGGTCGCGGGTCTCGCCGTCGTAGAGGTCGTCGGAGAGGATGCCGGTGGTACGCGCCTCCCAGGACTCGTCCGTCACGACCGTCTCGCCGCTCCCATCGGCGTACCGCAGCTCGAGCTGCGCGATCAGGGCCAGCCGATCGCCGTAGAGGTCCCGCCTGCCCAGCCAGGTGAGCCGGCCGCGGTACCAGCCGTTCCCGAGCACGGCGCGGAGCGTGTTCCGCCCCTCTCGCAGCAGCCCGGTCACATCGTCGGAGTGGAACCGCAGGCGATGGTCGTATGCGGTCCAGCCGGGTGCGAGGACGCGGTCGCTCGAGCGCTGGCCGTTGACCGTCAGGTCGTATACGCCGAGCGCCGAGACATGCAGGGTGGCGCGTTCCAGGCCCGGTCGGACCTCGAAGGCGCGTTGCAGCGCGGGGGCCGGATCGTCCAGCCGGTGATGGGAAGCCGGTCCGATGAAGCGGGCGCGCCAGCGCGGGTCGTGGCTCATGGTGTTCTCTCGTGGACGGGTCAGGCGCTGATCCCGAGTTGTTGGACGGAGACGGGATATCGCAGCGGCTCTCCTGCGGCGACGCGGAGCACCTCGGCGACCGCCTCGGCGCCCAGGCGCGGCACCTCGTTCCCGACCGACCCGGCCAGATGCGGGGTGAGGAACACGTTCGGCAGGTCCCACAGCGGCGAATCCGTCGGGAGGACCTCGGGATCCGTGACGTCCAGGACCGCGTCGATGCGGCCGGTGCGCAGTTCGGCGATGAGCGCGCCCTGATCGATCAGGGCGCCGCGGGCGGTGTTGATGAGCACGGCCCCGTCCGGCATCAGGGCGAGCTGGGCGGATCCGATCATGCGCTCCGTGGAGGGCAGCAGCGGAGCGTGCACCGAGACGACGGCCGAGGTCTCGAACAGCTCGTCGAGACCTACCTTGCGCGCACCGAGCGAGGCCGCCTCCGCGTCGTCGACGTAGGGATCGAAAAGCTGCGGCCGCAGGTCGAAGGGCTCGAGCAGGCGCAGGACGCGGCGACCGACCTTCGACGCGCCCACGATGCCGATGCGTGCGCCGAAGTTGCCGCCGGCGAACCCGTCCATGGGGTAGCGCACCCGCCCCGCGCGGAACTCGCGCTCCACCCGGAACACGCGCTTTGCTGAGAGCAGGATCATCGCCAGCGAGTACTCGGCGACCGGCCGGCCGTTCTGGTCGGCCTGCGACGAGACCTGGATGCCGCGGGCGAGCACGGCCTCGTCCACGAGCTGGCGCACGCTGCCCGCGGAGTGGACGAGCGCGCGCAGGCGAGGCGCGGACTCTGCCCAGTCCGGGCTCTCGGCGTGCGTCCCCCAGCCGGTGAGCAGGATCTCGGTGTCGCGCAGGCTCCTGAGCGTCTGCGCAGCGTCCAAGCGGCCTTCGTCGGGGCTGACGATGACGTCCGCGGCGTCCGCCAGGCGACGCCAGGTCTCCTGGGTGAACAGGCGGCGTCGGTAATGTGCCGGGATCGCCACGAGGACGCGGGCGCGTCCTGTCCCGGGAGAGCTCATCTCTGGTCCTGCCCTGTCTTCGCGGATCGCTCCTCGGCTGATCGATCGATCACCGAATTCTTTGACATCTTGGGCCGGACGATCACATCCGGCCAAGTCACGCGACGCGGTTGTTCGGATTTGATCGTCTATGCCAGACTGCCCGCATCCGGCAGAGGAGTCAGGACATGGTCAAGGAAGCACGCCACGCGGTCATCCTCCGTCAGCTCCGCCTGCGCGGCACGGTGACCACCGACCAGCTGGCTGCAGAGCTCGGCGTGTCGGCGATCTCGATCCGCCGCGACCTGCGGGAGCTGGAGCAGCAGGGGCAGCTCCGCCGCGTCCACGGCGGGGCGACGGTGCCGCGCCGCATCGTGCGGGAGGAGAACCTGCTGGAGACCGCGACGCTGGGCTTGAACCCGGCCAGCTCGCGGCCCGACGCACCGCTGGCAGTCGTGGGGATGATCGTGCCGGGCCAGGAGTACTACTTCGGCGATGTGATCAAGGGCGCGGCGCACGCGGCCAAGGTCGCCGGGATCCGGCTCGTCCTGGGCGTGACGCACTTCTCGGTGGAGAAGGAGATCGGCATGGTGCGGCATCTCGCGGATCTCGGCGCCGAGGCGATCATCTTCACCCCGGCCAGCCACGACCTCTCGCGGCCCTCGGTCCACGCGCTGCTCGTCGATCCGCCGGCGCCGATCGTGCTCATGGAGCGCCGGCTCGAGCGGACCGCCGACGCGCCCGATCTGGACAGCGTCCGCAACGACCACGCCCTCGGCGCCGAGATCGCGGTGCGCCACCTGCACGCCCTCGGCAAGCGGCGCATCGCCCTGATGGCGTTCCCGAACGCGACCGCCCCGCAACTGCTGGAGGGGTACCGCCGAGCGATCTCCGACCTCGGGCTCGAGCCGGTGGACATCGACCTGGGTCTCACGCCGCGACAGGCCCGGGACTGGGCGGACGATCCGGACCTGTTCGCCGGCGACTACCTCGACCTCGCCGACGCGCAGGGCGTCGACGGCCTGCTCGTGAACCCGGACATGCACGCCGTCTCCTTCGCCCGCCTCTCGGTGCAGCGCGGGAAGACGACGCCGGGCGACATCGCCCTCGTCGCGTACGACGACGTGATCGCCGAGCTGTGCGAGGTGCCGATGTCGGCGGTCTCGCCGGCGAAGTTCGATCTCGGCGCGAACGCGGTCTCGCTGGCCCTGCAGCGGATCCACGCCCTCGCCGAGGGACGGAGACTGGCCACCACGCACTCGACGCTGGTGCCGCAGCTGAACGTGCGCGACGCGGACGGCGAGGTCTTCTCGCGTCGCACCCGAGGGCGGAGTGACCGAGCGTGATCGTTTGATGTCCGATTGACCGATTCCGTTTGACCCGGCATCGGGTCGGTCGCAGACTCTCGAAGAGCCGGATCGCGCCGCCTGAACGCGCGGCCCGACCGCACCCGTCCACCCCTACGAAGGAGTAGAAGATGTCCTCTCGATCCCTGGCCGGCGTCGCGCTGCTGTCCCTGAGCGCGCTCGTGCTGGCCGGATGCGCCGCGTCGTCCACGGCGGACTCCGCGGAAGAGTACGACCCGGACGCCGAGGTCACGATCAGCGTCGGCGGCATGCCCACGTCCGACCAGCCGGAACAGCTCGAGGCCTTCAACGAGAGCGTCGCCGCCTTCGAAGAGCTGTACCCGAACATCACCATCGAGGGCAGCGAGGTCAAATGGGACGCCCAGACCTTCGCCGCCCAGCTCGCCGGCGGCACGCTGCCCACCACGCTGTCCGTCGCCTACACCGACATCGGCGGCCTGATCGAGAACGGCCAGGTGGCGGACGTCACCGACTACCTCGACGACGATCCCTCGCTGGCGATCGCGGACCTCAACGACTCGGTGCTCTCCGTCGCGCAGGACGACGCGGGACGCGTCTACGGCGTGCCCACCGACGTCTACAGCATGGTCGTGTTCTACAACCGCGACCTCTACGAGCAGGCGGGACTCGACCCGGACACGCCACCGTCCACCTGGGAGGAGGTCCGTGAGAACGCGCAGGCGATCGCCGAGGCCACCGGGGTGAAAGGCTTCGGCATCGCGACCACCGAGAACTATGGCGGCTGGGTGCTCGCCGCGATGTCCTACGGATTCGGCGACACGCTCGAGACGACCGATGACGACGGCACGGTGACCGCCAACATCGACAACGACGCGACCCAGAGCGCCCTCCAGCTGCTGAGCGACATGCAGTGGGAGGACGGCACCTACGCCACGAACGTCCTGGCCGAATACGACGACGTCGTCCAGGAGTTCGCCGCCGGCGAGATCGGGCAGTACATCGGCATGGGCAGCGACTACAGCTTCAACAAGGCCGTCACGACCAACGGGATGGACGCCGACGACATCGGCATGGGGGTGCTCCCGCAATCCGATGACGGCATCGGGACGCTGTCCGGGGGTGCCGTGCAGATCGTCAGCCCCGATGCCACCCCGAATCAGATCGCCGCGGCACTGAAGTGGGTCAACTACTACAAGTACCAGATCTACTACGACGAGGACGCCGCCGTGACCGCGGCGCAGACGACCAGCGCTGCCGGCAAGATCGTCGGCGCTCCCGGGACGCCGCTCGTGGCGGAGGAGACCTACGACCAGTACCTCGAGTGGATCGCGGACTACATCAACATCGACCGCAGCCACTTCGACGTCTTCGAGCAGACGCGCGACAGCATACCGGTGCTCCCCGAGCCCACCGTCGCCGCGCAGGAGATATACGCGACCCTCGATTCGGTGATCCAGAGCGTCCTCACCGACGAGGACGCCGACATCCCCTCGCTCCTGGAATCGGCGCAGTCGCAGGCGGAATCCCTCATCGCCTCGGCGCAGGAGTAGGCCCCACCGGGGGCGGGCGGACGCGCATCGCGTTCCGCCCGCCCCGCCACAGGAAAGGAGAGACGCGTGGTCACCATGATGGCAACGCCACCGGCGACACGACCAGCCGCACCGGAGCGGCCCCCGGGGCGGCTGCGGCGCTGGTCGCGCAACGGCGGGCTGTCGGCGATCGCCTTCGGCCTGCCGTCGATCGTCGTGTTCTCCTACTTCTCCTGGTGGCCGATCGTGCAGAGCGTCATCATCAGCCTGCAGAAGACGAACCTGGTGAGCGACCCCACCTGGGTCGGGCTGCGCAACTTCGAGCTCGTGCTCCAGGACCCGCTCCTGGGCACCGCGATCGCGAACACCACCTGGTACGTCGTGCTGGGGCTCGTCTTCGGCTTCGGCGTGCCCGTCTTCTACGGCATCCTCATCGCCGAGCTCGGCCGGTGGAAGATGCTCGGAAGCGTCCTCGCCTACATCCCCGTCGTCATCCCGCCCGTGGTCGCGACGCTGTTGTGGAAGCAGTTCTACGACGCCGGCGAGGACGGCCTTTTCAACACTGTCGCCGCGTGGTTCGGGGCGGGTCCCCTCCCCTGGCTGCAGAGCGCCACCCTCGCGATGCCCAGCATCGTGCTGGTCACCACCTGGGCCAGCTTCGGGTCCACGACCCTCGTCTACGTCGCGGCGATGGCATCCGTCCCCCGCGAGCTGTACGAGGCCGCCGAGATGGACGGCGCCGGCATCCGCAGACGCATCTGGCACGTGACGCTGCCACAGCTGCGCGGCGTGATGCTGCTGATGCTGCTCCTGCAGCTGATCGGCACGTTCCAGCTGTTCACCGAGCCGTTCGTCATGACCGGCGGGGGACCGGCGAACAGCACCCTGACGATCCTGATGCTGATCTACCGGTACGCCTTCGTCTACGGCGACTTCGGCAAGGCGACCGCCCTGAGCCTGCTGCTGGCGATCGCCCTGAGCCTGCTGTCCGGCGTCTACCTGTGGGCGACGAGGAAGTGGAGCAGGACATGACCCTCACCCGCACGATCGTGACGCGCGCCACCCAGCGCCGGGCGGAACGCCGCGCGGATGACGCGGCTCGCGGCATCGTCTCGCACCTCGACCGCAAGCGCATCCGCGTCCGCATCGGGCTCGCGGTCATGGCCCTCCTCGCGATCGGTGCGCTGGTGATCGCCTCGCTCGGGCCGCTGACGTGGCTCGCCAAGGCCGCGGTCTCCACGACACAGGACATCCTCCGAGATCCTCTGGGGTGGTGGCCGAGCGGCATCCAGTGGGCGAACCTGACACAGGCGTGGACGCGCCTCCACATCGGCGACTACTTCCTCAACACGGTGTGGGTGGTCGCCGGCTCCTGGTTCTTCGGCATCCTCGTGGCCCTGACGGGCGCCTACACGATCGCGATCCTCAAGCCCAAGTGGGCACCGGTGCTGTCCGGCGCGATCCTGGTGACGCTGTTCATCCCGGGCGTCGTGTCGCTCGTCTCGCTGTACGTCACCGTCCTCGATCTGCCGCTGCTGCACCTGAACCTCGTCAACACGTTCTGGGCGGTGTGGCTCCCCGCCGCCGCCAACGCGTTCAACGTCATGCTGCTCAGCCGCGTCTTCGCCAGCCTCCCGGTGGACGTCTTCGAGGCGGCGCGGATCGACGGAGCGAGCAACCTGCGCATCTTCTGGTCGATCCTCATCCCGCTGGCGCGACCCACCCTCGGCGTGGTCTCGTTGCTGACGGTCGTCAGCGCCTGGAAGGAGTTCCTCTGGCCTCTTCTCGTGCTCCCCGACTCCGCGCTCCAGCCGCTCTCTGTCGGCATCCAGAAGGTGGCCGACGACAACGATCTCGCGCTCGTGCTGGCCGGCATGCTCATCTCGGTCGTCATCCCGCTCGCGATGTTCCTCGTCTTCCGCCGTCAGTTCCTCAACGCCTCCGGGATGGCGGGGGCGATCAAGGGATGACGCTCTCGCCGTTCACGGGCTGGACCCGCCGCACCTGGGAGGACTATGCCGACCGGCTCCTGCTCGGCGTGCGCCGATATGCGTCGCCGGGGCACGCGCGGCTCCGCTTCCCGGGCGTGGTCGCCAGCGCGGGCCGGGACAGCGACGAGCTCGAAGGCTTCGCCCGGACGCTCCTGCTCGCGGGATTCCGCCTGGCCGGCTCTCCGGACGACCCGCACGGACTCGCCGACTGGTACGGGCGGGGCCTGGACGCCGGCACGGACCCCGGCTCCCCCGAGAAGTGGCCGCCGCCCGCTGGCCGCGTCGCCGTCCAGCCCAAGGTCGAGGCCGCGTCCATCGCGCTCATCCTGTCGATGACGAGGGACCGGCTCTGGGACCGGCTCGAGGACCGCGTGAAACGCAACGTCGTCGACTGGCTCCGCCCGGTCGTGGGCGCCGAGTACCCGCGGCACAACTGGCTGTGGTTCCAGCTGATCGTCGAGTCGTTCCTGCGCAGCGTCGGCGAGGAGAGCTCTGAGACCGTGCTCGCGCGCGGCCTGGAGCGCACGGAGGAGCTGTATCGCGGCGGCGGCTGGTACTCGGACGGCGACGCACGCAATTTCGATCACTACAACGGATGGGCGTGGCACCTCTACCCGCTGCTGTGGACGGTGCTCGAACCCGACCATCCGCTCGCACGGGCGCACCGCCCGCGGTACGAGGACCGCCTCCGGCGTTACCTCGGGGACGCGGTCCACCTGATCGGCGCCGACGGGTCGCCGCTGATACAGGGTCGCTCTCTGATCTACCGGTTCGGGGCGGCGGCGCCGTTCTGGATGGGCGCACTCACCGGGGCGACCGATCTCGCCCCCGGCCTGCTGCGGCGTGCGGCATCCGGCATGGTCTCGCACTTCGCCGACCGTGGCGTCCCCGACGCGCGCGGACTGCTGACGGTCGGATGGCACCGCGAATGGCCGGCGATGAGGCAGTCATACAGCGGGGCGGGATCGCCCTACTGGGCGTCCAAGGGGATGCTGGGGCTCGCCCTCCCCGCCGACCACCCGGTCTGGACGGCGATCGAGGAGCCCCTGCCGGTCGAGCGCGGCGACTTCACCCGCCTCATCGTCGCCCCCGGATGGGCCGTCAGCGGAACGCAGGCCGACGGCATCGTCCGCATCGCGAATCACGGCGCGGATCTCGACGCGGCGGGGAGCATCGCACCGGAGCATCCGATGTACACGCGATACGGCTACTCGACCGCGACGTTCCCACCGCCGGTCGGCTCCGAGGAGCACGAGCCGGGCGCACAGTCGGTGACCGTGCTGGATGCGGACGGCCGCTCGTCCTCGCGCGCCGGATTCGTCTCGACGGAGAAGACGACGGGCGACGGCGTCGTGATCGCCGGGTCCGTCCACAGTGCGGCCCGACCCGGCCTCGACACACAGGACACCGCGGCGACGCGCCCACGGACATCGGTCACCTCGGTGCTGCGCGGGTGCTGGGAGGTCCGGATCGTCGACGTCGACCGAGCCGGCGACCAGTCGCTGCGCCTGCGCGTCGGCGGGTGGCCTCTGGCCTCCGACGCCGTGCTGGTGACCGAGACCTCGCCGCTCTCGGCGACGGCGGCCGACGTCGACGGCCTGCGCAGCGTCGTCGCGCTGGCCTGCCCCTCCCGCAGCATCCGGCCGTCGCCCACAGTGCACGAGGAGAGCGGTGTCAGCCCTCTCGGCACCCGTTCCGCGACGCCCTTGCTGGAGCTGCTCCTGCTCCCGGAGCACGACAGGTCGCCGGTCGTGCTCGCACTGGGGCTGGGCCGGGGCCTGCCGGCCGCCCCGGAGGTCACCGCCTCGGGCACGCGGATCGAGGTGCGATGGGGAGACCGGACGACGATCCTGGAGGCGGCGGCCGGCGACGACGGCCTCCGCACCTGGCGCCCGCGGGAGCCGAGGCCCGCATGACCGACGGCCGACCGCTGGTCCTGCTGCGCTCCTCCTGGCAGACGCACAACATCGGCGACGTCGCGCACTCCCCGGGCGCGATCCGTGCGATGCAGCGGTTCGCGCCGGACGTCGAGGTGGCCCTGTGGCCCGTGTCCGTGGGCGATCGCGAGCGCCGGATGTTCGCCGACCATCTGCCAGACGTGGAGCTCGTCGACGGGACGATCGTCGACGGCGTTCCCTCGGACGGCCGGCTGGCCGATGCGCTCGACCGCGCGGCGGTGCTCGTGCACGGCTCCGGGCCCAGCGCCGTCGCGGCGTCCGACGTCGACCACTGGCGCCGCCGGCACGACAAGCCGTACGGGTTCTTCGGGGTGAGCTTCGACCCGCTCTCCCCGACGGAGGGGACGCTGCGCGAGCTGGCGCGCGCGACGGCCGCGCTCCCGCCCGGCCACCTGCCCGACGACGACGCGGCCCGGCTGGACGGCGCAGCCTTCGTGTTCTGCCGTGACTCGATCTCGGCGGGGTATCTGCGCAGCCAATTGACGAACACCTCCGCCGAGTTCGGCCCGGACGGCACCTTCTGTTTCGACCTCGCCGAGCCTTCCTACTCCGAGCGCTTCCACGACAGGTTCGGGCTCGCGGCGCGCGGCTTCCTGTGCGTCGTCCCGCGCGCGCGATGGACGCCGTACTTCCGCATCGCCGGCATCGAGCCCGACCGGGAGATGCTGCGGCGCGAAGCCGTCTCGCTCGCGCACGTGGACGAGGACATGGACCTGCTCGTGACGGCGATGCGTCACTGGACGCGCACGACCGGCCTGCCGTCGGTCGTGGTGCCCGAGATGGGGTATCAGGTGGAGTTCGCGCGGCGGCACCTGGCGCCGCGCATCCCGGCGGACCTCGCCGACCACGTGCGCTTCCTCGACGAGTACTGGCAGGTGCAGCAGGCGGCCGCCGTGTACGCGACGGCCAGCGCGGTGCTGAGCCTGGAATGCCACTCGCCCATCCTGGCGATGGCCGCCGGCACGCCGGCCCTGTACCTCCGGCAGCCCTCCGACACCGTGAAGGGGCGGATGTACCGCGACCTGGATGCCGGGATCGTCGAGGTCGGCTCCGGCGCGACAGGCGTGCTGGACTTCCTCGACGATGTCGCCGAGCGCCCGCAGCGACAACGGGAACGGAGCATACGGGCGCGGGACGCCGCACGCGGCCGGCTGCGCGAGATGGCCCGCACGGTCGCGGAGACCGCCCACCGTGACTGAGTCCGACCCCCGTGCGGTGACCGTGCATCCGGCGGACGAGCTCGCCCTGCTCCGCGACGGCGCGACCCTCGTCAGCACCGCCCGCGGTCGCCTGGTCGGCACCCTGATGCACGAGGTGTCGCCCGACGACCTCGCCCGCATCGCCTGAGAGAGGGGGAGAGGATGCGCGCACTCATCGCGAGCGGAGCGGGACGGTACGCCGACCCGTGGCATCCGTTCGCCGCCAAGAGCGCCCGGTTGGCCGACGTCCTGCGAGAGGGCGGGTTCGACGCCGAGATCGACGACGACGTGGATGCGGCGATGCGGCGCCTCGGCGACGTCGACCTGCTGGTCGTCAACGCCGGCGACCCGTGGCGCACAGACGGGGCCCGGGCGGGGGCCGATCCCGCGTCCGTGGACGGGCTGCGGCAGGCGCTGCGCCGGGGAATCGGCGTGCTGGCGGTGCACACCGCGGTCGCCTCGTTGCGCGACTACCCGGCGTGGGGCGCCGCCCTCGGAGCCCTCTGGCTCCCGGGCCTGTCATACCACCCGCCGCGAGGGCCGACCCGGGTCGAGGTGACGGCGGCGGGCCTGCGCTCCTTCGAGCTCGACGACGAACGCTACTGCCGCCTGCAGCCGGTCGGCGACCGCACCGTCGTGGCCTGGCACGAAGGCGACGGGAGCCCCGAGCCGGCGGCCTGGACCGTACGCCACGGCTGTGCGCGCATCGCCGTCGACGTGCTCGGACACGACGCCCTCTCGTACGAGCACACCGGCCACCGCGCGCTTCTCACGCATCTCGCCCGGTGGGCGGTGCGGATCGTGTGAGCCGGCCTGCTCCACGACAGCGCCCCGACCATCCCTCCGGGGACGTCACCGCGCGAGGCCGAGGAACGCCATGACGGCGCGCTCGACCTCTGCCAAATGTTCGGCCGACAGCCGGCCGACACGAGTGGTGACGCTGGTCCGTCGGACCGTCGTCAGCTTGTCGACCATGATGTCGCTATCTCGTTCGAGGCCGGAAGGATCGCCGCCGGCCACCCGCACCCGCAGGAGCGGAGCGTCCACGAGCATGCTCGTCACAGGCAGCACCGTCACGGAGTCGGTGCCCTCGAAGGCGTCGTCCTGGAGGATCAATGCCGGGCGTGGCTTCGACGCGTAGACGCCGCCCGCGACGGTCCACAGTTCGCCTCGGATCACTCCTGGTCCCACGGCGCGGAGATCGCTTCGACGAATGCCTGGTCATCGCCGTGTCTGTCGGCGGCAGCCACGAGCGCCGCCTGACGACGGGCCTCCGTCGCAAACGCCGGGGTCCGCACATCGGGCACCCAGATCTGCACCGGGCGGAAACCCCGCTCGCGCATCCGACGCCGGTACTCGCTCACCCGCTCGCGCACAGCCATGCCGGAATTGTTACATGTAACAACGGGCACCGCAACGCCCCCAACCCGGGTCCGACACGTAGCCCACATCTCTCCCTGGAATCCGGCGTCTTCGCGTGGAACCTCTGACCCCTACTCCATCCCCACGGCCATGTCGGCGAAGCGGGAGAAGTGGCCCTGGAAGGCGACGGTGATCGTGTCGGTGGGGCCGTTGCGGTGCTTCGCGACGATGAGGTCTGCCTCGCCGGCACGCGGGCTGTCCTTGTCGTAAGCCGACTCGCGGTGCAGCAGCACGACCATGTCGGCGTCCTGCTCGATCGAGCCCGACTCGCGCAGATCGCTCAGCGCCGGCTTCTTGTCCTGCCGCTGCTCGGGACCCCGGTTCAGCTGCGACAGCGCGATGACGGGCACCTGCAGCTCCTTCGCCAGCAGCTTGAGCGCGCGCGAGAACTCGCTGACCTCCTGCTGACGCGACTCGACCCGCTTGCCGCTGGTCATCAGCTGCAGATAGTCGATCACGACCATCTTGAGGCCCGCGCGCTGCTTGAGCCGGCGGCATTTCGCGCGGATCTCCACCAGCGTCATGTTCGGGCTGTCGTCGATGTACAGCGGCGCATCGTTGATGCGCCCGCGCGTCGAGGCGATCGTCGTCCAATCCCGCTGGTCGAGCGTGCCCTTGCGCATCGCCTGCAGCGGGATGGCGGCCTCGGCGCTCATCAGCCGCATGGCGATCTCGCTGCGCCCCATCTCGAGCGAGAAGAAGATCGTCGGCATGCCGTGCTTGATGGCCGCCGCGCGGGCGAGGTCGAGCGCGAGCGTCGACTTTCCCATCGCGGGACGCGCGGCGACCACGATCATCTGGCCCGCGTGCAGACCGTTGGTGAGCTGGTCGAGACCCTCGAACCCGGTCGGGATGCCGGTCATCTGACCGTCGCGGCCGCGTGCCGCCTCGATCTCCTCGACCGCGGCGTCGACGGCGACCGTCAACGGCACGTAGTCCTCGGCGGTCTCCGCGCCGGTGACGCCGTAGATCTCGGCCTGGGCGTTGTTGACGAGGTCGACGGCCTCGCCCTGGCCCGAGTACCCCATCTGCACGATGCGGGTTCCGGCCTCCACGAGACGGCGCAGCAGCGCCCGCTCGGAGACGATCGAGGCGTAGTAGCCCGCGTTGGCCGCGGTCGGCACGATCGAGGTCAGCGAGTGCAGGTAGTCGGCGCCTCCGGCACGCTGCAGGTCGCCGGTCTTGATCAGCTCGTCGGTGACCGCGATGACGTCGGTGGGCTCGCCGTGCGAATAGAGGGTGAGGATCGCCTCGAAGATCAGCTCGTGCTTCGGGATGTAGAAGTCGGTTCCGCGCAGCGTCTCGATGACGTCGGCGACGGCGTCCTTGCTCAGCAGCATCCCGCCGAGCGCCGACTGCTCGGCGAGCACGTCGTGCGGCGGGGTGCGTTCCCGCTCACGAGGTGCGCCCAGACGCTCCTCGGAGATGTCCGCGATCGACACAGCGCCTCACCCCTCCTCGCCCCGCCCGCGCAGGAACATCTCTCCGGCCTCGCGACGACACCCGCCCGCGCCCCTCCCAGAAGGAGAGCACCGACCTCCGACATCGTCGTTCCCAGCGGCACTCCGCGAGGTGACTTCACGGTACGGGCGCATTCCGCGGCCACCAAACGGCCCTGTGGATAACTGTGTGGACAAGCTGCGCAACACGCCGGATCTCCTGTGCACAACGCCTGTTGATAGCGAACGGCATATGCGATTCTCAGACTTTTTATCTGCCGCTGACCTGGATGTTTTCGACCCACACCCTGTGGGATCACGAGCAGTTGAAGTGTGGGTTGAGACTTGACAACCGCTCACAACAGGGTGTGCACAACCCGATGGATCGCGACGGCCTGTCTCGCACGGCGCCTCCGCCGCGACGGCAGGGGCCGCGGGCTGCGCAGTGGTGTGACGGGTGTGACGGATGTCACGACGCGCAGGTCCCGCATCGCGACGACGCACAGGCGATCGGCGCCGAGCAGGTCGGGGAGACGTTCGGCGCCGCCGTCCCCGCGGAGCCGTCCTGAGATCGTGACACGACACCGCGTGCGGTGCCGGAAGACGGATGGCGCGGAGCCTTGTGGGCTCCGCGCCATCCGCGAAAGCGCACCCGGGTAGGGCACGGGTCTTACTTGGCGGCGACCACCTGCAGGGTGATCACGGCGGTCAGGTCGTCGCGCAGGCGAACCGTCGCCTCGTGCTCGCCGACGGCCTTGATGGGAGAGGGGATCTGGATCTTGCGCTTGTCCAGCTCGCCCAGGCCCGCGGCCTTGACCGCGTCGGCCACGTCGCCGGTCTTGACCGCGCCGAACAGGCGCCCCTCGGCACCGGCCTTGACGGACAGCCTGACCTTGTTCGACTCCAGCGAGTCCTTCAGCGCCACGGCCTCTTCGTGGTCGTGGATCGCCCGGGCCTCGCGAGCGGCGCGGATCGACGCGACCTGCTTCTCGCCGCCGCGGGTCCAGGCCACTGCGAAGCCCTGGGGGATGAGGTAGTTGCGGGCGTACCCGTTCTTGACCTCGACGACGTCGCCGGCGCTGCCGAGCCCGGTGACCTCGTTCGTGAGAATCAGCTTTGCCATGTGGGTGCTCCTTACCGGCCCGCGCCCGCGTAGGGCAGGAGCGCCATCTCGCGTGCGTTCTTGATCGCGGTGGCGATCAGACGCTGCTCCTGCACCGAGACGCCGGTGATGCGACGGGCACGGATCTTCCCGCGCTCCGAGATGAACTTGCGCAGCGTGGCGACGTCCTTGTAGTCAATGACGCCCACGCGGATCGCCTTCGCGGGAGCGGCGTTCTTCGCGCCCTTCCGCGGCTTGCGGCGGTCGCCGCTCGACTTTCCAGCCATGTTGGTTCCTTAAGAGTTGTGAGACGGACACCGCGGGCACGCGGCGTCCGGAATCGTTGAGATCAGAACGGCGTGTCGTCGCCGTAGGCGCCCGGGGCGCCCCACGCATCGGCCGTGTTGGCGGACCCGGGGGTCGCCCACGGCTCATCGGCGGGAGCGACCTGGCCGCGCGGGGCGCCGCCGCTTCCGCCGGCGGCGCGGGTGACCTGCGCCGTGGCGTACCGCAGGCTCGGGCCGATCTCGTCGACCTCCAGCTCGATCGCGGTGCGGTTGTTGCCCTCGCGGTCCTGGTAGGAGCGCTGCTTGAGACGCCCGGTCGCGACGACCCGGCTGCCCTTGGTCAGCGAACCCGCCACGTGCTCGGCGAACTCACGCCACACGGACGCGCGGAGGAACAGCGCTTCGCCGTCCTTCCACTCGTTCGTCTGACGGTCGAAGCTGCGCGGCGTCGATGCGATCGTGAAGTTCGCGACGGGGAGCCCGTTCTGCGTGTAGCGCAGCTCGGGGTCTGCCGTGAGGTTTCCCACAACGGTGATGATCGTCTCGCCGGCCATGACCCTTACGCCTTCGCTGCCTTCGCGGGAGCGGCGGCCTTGCGGGCCGCCTTCTCCTCGGCGCGCTTGGCCTCGGCCGCCACCTGGGCGATGGCCTCCTCGGCACGCAGGACCTTGGTGCGCATGACGATCTCGGCCAGCTTCAGCTGACGGTCGAGCTCCTGCGTGGCCTCGCTGGTCGCGGTGAAGTTCACAACGGCGTAGATGCCCTCGTTCTTCTTCTGGATCTCGTACGCGAGCCGGCGCTTGCCCCACACGTCGACGTTGTCGATCGAGCCACCATCAGCGGTGATGACCTTCAGGAACCTGTCGAGGTTCGGGGCCACCTGGCGCTCGTCGATCGCGGGATCGATGATGACCATGAGCTCGTACTGGTGCGTGTGCGTCACTAACCCACCTCCTTCGGACTAGAACGGCTGCCGGGCGTTTCCCGGCAGCAGGAGGGTGTAATGCACGTCGTCGCGGTCTCATGCGCACTCGGCGCTGCCGGACAACCGCATCAGTCTACCGGATGTCGCCGCCTGCCGCATCCACCCGCCGCCCGCATCGCGGAGCAGAACGGCTGGCTCTAGGGCCTCGAGCGCCGCGGACGAGGAGAACCGTCCGACGGCGCGGCGAGCCGCCAGTCGTCGAAGCTGAATCCCGGTGAGACGACGCAGCTGACGAGCACCTCGACGTCGGACGCGAGCCGTGCCGCCTGCCAGACGCCCGCCGGCACGAGGCACTGTGCGCGCTGGCCGGCCGTGACGTCCGGTCCGAGCAGGACGGTCTCGGCATCCCCCGGCTGCTCGCCGTCACCGCCGAGCGAGAGCTCCAGCACGCCGGGACCGTGCCAGAGCCACAGCTCGTCGCTCGAGACCACGTGCCAGGCGCTGTACTCGCCCGGCGTGAGCAGATAGTGGATGCAGGTCGCTGCCGGGCGCACGCCGCTCGCGGTCTGCACGGTTCCGGGCGCGGTCCAGGTGCGGCGGAACCAGCCGCCCTCGGGGTGCGGCTGCAGGTCCAGGGCGGCCGCGGTCGCGGGGCGCTCGCCGGTCATCGCAGACCCTGCGCCCGTCCGGCCCGGCCCGATGACGCGGAGCGTGCCCGCTGCTCAGCCACGGGCCGCCCACCACTCGCGCAGCCGCTCCTCGGCGGCATCCGGCCCGATGAGGCCCTCGTCCAGCCGCAGTTCCATGAGGAAGCGGTAGGCCTCGCCGACCTCGCGGCCGGGCGGGATGCCGAGCACCTCCTGGATGCGGTTGCCGTCGAGCTCCGGGCGCAGCGCGTCCAGCTCCTCCTGCGCGGCGAGCTCGCCGATGCGCCGCTCGATGTCGTCGTAGGCCGCGGCGAGCCGCGCGGCCTTGCGCCTGTTGCGCGTGGTGACGTCGGCGCGGGTGAGGATGTGCAGGCGCTCGAGCTCGTCCCCGGCGTCGCGCACGTACCGGCGCACCGCCGAGTCGGTCCACGCGCCCTCGGCATACCCGAAGAAGCGCAGGTGCAGCTCGATCAGCAGGGCGACCGCGTCGATCGTGGCGGAGTCGAACCGCAGCTCGCGCAGGCGCTTGCGCGCCATCCGCGAGCCCTTCACGTCGTGGTGGTGGAAGGTGACCGCCCCGCCGGGCTCGAGCCGGCGGGTGGCGGGTTTGCCGATGTCGTGCAGCAGGGCCGCCAGGCGCAGGGGCACGTCGGGCGCCGCGTCCGGGTGCCGCGCGTGCTCGAGGTCGATCGCCTGGCGCAGCACGGTGAGCGAGTGCTCGTAGACGTCCTTGTGATGGTGGTGCTCGTCGACCTCGAGCCGCAGCTGGGGCACCTCGGGCAGGAACTGCGCCATCAGGCCGGTGTCCACCAGCAGCCGGATGCCACGGATCGGGTCGCCGGTCTGCAGCAGCCGCACCAGCTCGCCCTGGATGCGCTCCGGGCTCACGATCCGCAGGCTCTCCCGCATCGCCGTCATCGCGTCGACGGTCGCCGGGTCGACGTCGAACCCGAGCTGCGAGGCGAACCGGGCGGCGCGGAGCATCCGCAGCGGGTCGTCGCCGAAGCTGATCGCCGGGTCCGCGGGGGTGCGCAGGACGCCACGCACGAGGTCCTCGACGCCGCCGTTCGGGTCGACCAGGGCGGGCCCGGGCACCCGAAGCGCCATCGCGTTGACGGTGAAGTCTCTTCTGACCAGGTCTTCTTCCAAGGTGTCACCGAAGGCCACGACCGGTTTGCGACTCTCGCCGTCGTAGCTGTCGGCGCGATAGGTGGTGATCTCGACCGTCTCACCGCGCACGCGTGCGCCGATCGTGCCGAAGGCGCGGCCGATGTCCCACTGCGCGGAGCTGATCGGGGTGACGATCCGCAGGATGTCGTCGGGCCGCGCGTTCGTCGTGACGTCGAGGTCGTGGACACCGGCGCCGAGCAGCGCATCGCGCACCGGCCCGCCGACGATCGCGAGCTCGAACCCCGCACGCGAGAACGCCGATGCGAGCGTATCCACGACGGGCGAGGCGGCGAGCGCGCCCAGGCGCGCGACGCCGTCGGCCATGTTGAGCATGCCTTCGACCCTATCCACACCGCTCCGCGCCCTCGCGAGACATCACATCTGTCACGCAAACCCGCCCGGAGCGTGACATCCGTGACGTCTCACGAGGACGGGGAGGGTCAGTCGCACAGGGTCAGGAAGCCGGTGAACAGCAGCTCCCGCACGCGCGGGATCAGCTCGGCGCGCAGGGCGCCCGCCTCCACGTCGAGCAGCTCGGCGATCGCGTCGATCAGCGCCCCCGCCGGCAGGTCGCCGTCGCACGCCCCGACCAGCGCCGCCAGACCCGGATCCGCCTCGACCGCCCGGCCGAGCCCGCCGCCCTGCCGCAGCTCGATGACCGCCGGCGCCTCGACGCCGGGCAGGTGATGGCGCGCCTCGGTCACGTCCGGGCAGACCCGCAGCACGGACGCCGCCAGCGCCGCATCGTCGAGCGAGCGCAGCCGGGTGTGCGCCGCCAGCGCCGCCTCCACATGCGCGCCGAGCCCGGCGCCCGCCACCGCGGCCGTGACCTGCTCGACCCGCGCGAGCGCCGGGTCGGCGGCGGTCACGATCACCCAGCCCATGCCGATGCCGGTCACCCCGCGCGCGGCGAAGTCGCCGAGCCAGGCCGCCATCAGGCGGTCGTACCCCGCCTGGCCGGGGGCGACACCGCCGTCGCGGATCCACAGCCGGGCGTAGGCGGCGGGGTCGAGCCGCTCACGCTCGACGAGCCACATCCCGAGCCGCGGCGCCCAGGAGCGCACGCGCCCGGCCGCGCCCTCCCAGTTGCCGAGCAGCCGTGCCTGGCCGTCGGGCTCGAGATGATCGGCGAGCCCCGCCACGACCGCCGCCATCAGCGCGTCGCCGGCGAGGCCGCCGTCGCGGTACTCGTGCACCACGACGTCGCCCGTGCGCGGCGTGATCACGAACGGCGGGTTCGACGCGACGAACGAGAAGCGCTCACCGGCGACCGGCTCGAACAGGCTCCCGAGTCGCGTCTCGACGCCGTCCACGCCGTTCAGCGCCACGTTCAGGGCGGTGATCCCGAGCGCACGCGGCGAGATGTCGGTCGCCACGACCTCGAATCCGCGGGCGCGCAGCTCGAGCGCGAGGACGCCGCAGCCGCAGCCGAGGTCGAGCGCACGTCCGGCGCCGCGCTCGGGCAGCAACGAGACCAGCGTGCGCGCCGCGCCGCCGACGCCGAGCACGTGACCGGGCGGCAGCGGAGCGACCCCCGCCAGCTCGTCGGGATCGCTCGCGATCCAGCCGTCGCGTCCGGCGATGTCGAGCGGGCGCACGACCAACCGTGCGCTGACACCCTCGCCATCGGCACGGACGAGGCCGAGTGACTGCGCCCCCTCGACCCGCGCTCCGGGCAGAGCGGCATCCAGCTCCCGTCGCGACACGGGCTCCCCGAAGTACAGCAGGCGGGCCAGCACGGATGCCGCGTCGTCGCGATCCCGGATCGCCCATCGGGCCGGCGCGCCGTCGCCAGCCCGCAGCGCGGCCTCCGCCGCCGAGCCCCAGAGAGGCGCGAGTGCGGCGACGGTGTAGCCGGCCGCTCGCAGATCGTCGGCGACGGCGGCCGCGGCATCCAGGTCCACCGCCCCATTCAACCGTGTCCACGCAGGTGCGCCCCGTAGAATCTCCCCGGATGCGTGGTCCGAGACGCCCCGCCCCGCCCCGAGAACATGACCGTCCCCTTCGCCCACGCGGGCACGACCGCGACGCGCCGCCGGCGAGCCGTCCTCACGACCCTGCTCACGACGCTGCTCGTGCTCGCCGGGGCGCTTCCGGCGGCCGCGGCGACGCCCACCCCCACGCCGACAGCGAGCGGCGAGCTGACAGCTACGCTCGCCGCCCTGGGCGACGGCGAGGTCGCCACCGGCGACACCCTGGCGGCGGCGCTGTCGGTCGGCAACGGCACGGCGGATGCGGTCACGGCCGGCACCGTCACGCTCATGCTCGCCGACCAGGCCCTGACGGGCCGTGACGACCTGGCCTCGTGGCTCGACGGCGGCGAGGCCCCGGCGGGAACGGCGGTCGCGACGGCGGAACTGGGCACGATCGCGGGCGGCGCCGACGCGGCCGCGAGCTTCCTGGTCGCGGCGGACTCGGAGGCGCTGACCTCCCGCGCCGCGGGCGTCTACCCGCTGTGGGTCTCGGTCGGCACGGTCACGGCACGCAGCGTGGTCGTCGTGCCGAGCGGGACGGCCGCGACGGTGGGCGTGGTCGTCCCGATCACCGTCGGCGCGCTGTCGACCGGGCTGCTCACCTCGGACGAGCTGAGCACGCTCACCGCGTCCGACGGCGCACTGACCCAGCAGCTCGATGCCGTCACCGACACCTCCGCGATCCTCGCCGTCGACCCGGCCATCCCCGCGTCGATCCGCGTGCTCGGCACGTCCGCGCCCGCGACCGCGCAGGACTGGCTGACGCGACTCGAGCAGCTGCCGAACACCCGGTTCGCGCTGCAGTTCGGGGATGCCGACGTGTCGACGCAGCTCGCTGCCGGGCTGACCTCGCCGCTGCAGCCGACCTCCCTCGTGTCCTACATCGACGAGGCGGACTTCCCCGCCGAGTCGGATCCCTCCCCGAGCGCGACGGCGACCACCGGCGCCGACGGCGCGGTCCCCGACCTGACGACACTCCTCGGGATCGGCACGAGCACGCTGAACGCGTACTGGCCGCCCACGGACACGACCTCCGCCTCGATCGTGGACGCCCTGGCCGCGGCGACACCGGGCGCACTGACGCTGGTCGCCTCGACCGCGACGACGACGGGGGCCGGCGGCGCGACCGTCGCCGCGAGCGCGACGACGGAGGCCGGCAGCGGAATGCTCGTGTACGACGCGGCCGTCTCGACGGCCCTGGGCGCCGCGGCGGGCACGACGGACGCCACCGCGCGCAGTGCGGCGCTGGCGACGGCATCCGCCTATCTCGCCTTCGCCGGGGCCGACGCCGGCGGCGCCCCGCTGCTGGTCGTCGTGGATCGCACGACCGACGTCACGGAGACGAGCCTGCGCGCGGCCATCGCCGCGGTCACCGACACCGCGGGCGTCACCCCCGCCGGCCTGGACGCCCTCGCGGCGACGGCGCAGAGCACGCTGTCGCTGGTCGAGGAGACCGCCGACCAGACGCGCGTCGACGCGCTGACGCAGCTCGAGTCCGGCGCCGACAGCATCGCCCGCTTCGCGACGATCCTGGACGATCCCGCGCTGCTGACCGGGGCGGAGCGTGCCGAGGTGCTGCAGCTGCTGGGCGCGGGCTGGCTGAGCCGCTCCGCGGACTGGCAGCAGGCGCTGGCCGACCACGCGACCCAGACCGCCGACACGCTGGCCTCGGTGTCGATCGTGCCGCCGACCTCCATCAACCTGCTCACCGCCGGCACCGATCTCAAGTTCTGGATCCACAACGCCCTCCCCTACGCCGTCCACGTGACGCTGTTCGCCTCGCCGGACGACCTCCGGCTCACCGTCGACCGCCAGACCGACGTCACCGCGGCCGCCGCCTCCGCCGACGCGGCCAGCAACACCCCGGTCGAGGTGCCGGTGCGCGCGCGCATCGCCAACGGCGAGGTGAGCATCACGCTGACGCTGCGCAGCCCCACGATGGAGGTGATCGGCGGGCCCCAGGTCGTCGATGTCAACGTGCGCGCCGACTGGGAGAACGTCGGCGTCGCCATCCTCGTGGTGCTCATCGCCGCGTTCCTGACGATCGGCGTGATCCGCACGGTCCGCCGCCGTCGGCGCGCCGCGGCGGAGCGGGCGGGCTCATGAGCGGGCTGGCACGCGCCAGCGTGCTCCTGGGCGCGGGCACCCTCGTGTCCCGGCTGACCGGACTGATCCGCTCCATCGTGCTGGTGTCGGTCATCGGCTCGAACCTGTCGCGCGTGGCCGACGCGTTCATGCTGGCCAACCAGCTGCCGAACAACATCTACGCGGTGATCTCGGCGGGGGTGCTCACCGCGGTCATCGTGCCGCAGATCGTGCGGGAGTCGGCGCGGTCCGACGGCGGCAGGCGGTTCCTGTCGGCGCTGTTCACCGCCGGCACCGTCGTGCTGCTGGCCGTCACGCTCGTCGCGACCGTGTGCGCCCCGCTGCTGATCGCCCTCTACGGCGCGAAGTTCACCCCGGAGCAGCAGGCCCTCGCCACCGCCTTCGCGTACTGGTGCCTGCCGCAGCTGTTCTTCTACGGGCTGTACGCGCTGCTGGGCGAGGCGCTCAACGCCCGCCGCGTGTTCGGTCCGTTCACCTGGGCCCCGGTGATCAACAACATCGTCTCGATCCTCGGGTTCGTCGCTCTCATGCTGGTGTTCGGCTCCGACCTGACCGACGTCTCCGAGTGGACGCCGGGCATGATCGCGACCCTCGGGGGCACCGCCACCGCCGGCATCGTGCTGCAGGCCGTCGTGCTCATGCTCTTCTGGCGTCGCACCGGGCTGCGGCTGCGCCCCGATTTCCGCTGGCGGGGGCTCGGCTTCCGCGGCATGGCGCGCCTGGCCGGCTGGACCGCGCTCATGGTGATCGTCGGCCAGGTCGCCGGCTACGTGCAGACGCTTTTGGTCGGCGCGGCCAGCGGGCACGGCCCCGCCGTCGCCGTGATGCAGAACGCCTGGCTCGTGTTCATGCTGCCGTACTCGGTCATCGTGCTCTCGATCGGGACGCCCTATTTCACTCAGCTCAGCGAGCACGCCGCCGCGGGACGCACCGACGCCGTCCGTGACGACATCCTCGCGAGCATCCGCGTCATGGGTCTGTTCGTGGTCGCGGCCACGGCCGCGCTGGCGGTCGCCGCGGTTCCGGCCACGCGGGTTTTCGTCAACTCCGCGGAGGACGCCGTGGCCGCCGCTCCCGTGCTGCTGGCCTACCTCGTCGGCCTCGTGCCCCTGGCCACGATCTTCATCGTGCAGCGCACCTTCTACGCCTACGACGACACGCGCACACCGTTCGTGTTCACGCTGATCCAGGGCGCCCTGGTGGTCGGCACGGCGGTCGCCGCCGCGCTGACGCTGCCACTCGAGTGGCTCGCGGCGGGCATCGCGCTCGGGCAGTCGCTGGCGAGCCTGACACAGTTGGTCATCGCGTCGATCCTGCTCGGTCGCCGCATCGGCGGCATCCGGGCAGGGGCATGGATGCTCTCACTCGCTCGCTTCGTCGCGGCCGCGCTCCCCGCGGCCGCCGCGGGCTGGCTGACCTTCCAGCTGCTGGGCGGCGAGTCCGGCTGGACCGTGACGGACAAGATCTACGGCGCAGCCGGCACCTCCCTGATCGGCCTCGTCGTCGGGGTCGTGTACCTCGGCGTCCTGGTGCTGTTCCGCGCGCCGGAGGTGCGGCCGGCGATCGCGTTGGCGCGCCGGGCGCTGCTGCGACGCTGAACTCCCGCCCACCGTGGAATGACCCGCGGCTACCATGTGTTGAGCATCTCGGACAAGGAGACACACGTGCGCAAGCTCATCATCGTCGGTTCCGGGCCGGCCGGATACACCGCCGCCATCTACGCGGCCCGCGGCGGCCTCGCGCCGCTCGTGATCGCCAGCTCGGTCGAGGCCGGCGGCGAGCTGATGAACACGACCGAGGTCGAGAACTTCCCCGGGTTCCCCGAGGGGATACAGGGTCCCGAGCTCATGGCGAAGATGCAGGAGCAGGCGGAGAGGTTCGGTGCCGAGATCGTCTACGACGACGTCGTGGGGGTCGACCTGGCGGGTGCGGTCAAGAGGGTCGTGCTCGGCAGCGGCACCGAGCAGGAGGCGCAGACCCTCATCTACGCGACCGGGTCCGCTCCCCGGAAGCTCGGGATCGAGGGGGAGTCGCGGCTGTCCGGACGTGGCGTGTCGTACTGCGCCACCTGCGACGGCTTCTTCTTCCGCGAACGCGTGATCGCCGTCGTCGGGGGCGGCGACTCCGCGCTGGAGGAGGCCACCTTCCTCACCAAGTTCGCCTCGAAGGTGTATGTCATCCACCGCCGGGACGAGTTGCGCGCCTCGAAGATCATGCAGGAGCGCGCGTTCGCGAACGAGAAGATCGAGTTCGTCTGGAACAGCGCGGTGGTCGACATCCTCGGTCAGGACGCGGTGACCGGGATCGTCCTGGAGGACACGGTCGACGGCGGTCGGCGCGAGCTGGCGCTGGAGGGGGTCTTCGTCGCGATCGGCAACGACCCGCGCACGCGCCTCGTGCAGGATGTGCTCGAGCTCACCGGCGCCGGCACGGTCTGGGTCGACGGTCGATCCTCGCGCACGTCGGTGCCTGGCGTCTTCGCCGCGGGGGATGTGATCGACCCCACCTACCGCCAGGCGGTCACCGCCGCTGGCAGCGGCACGGTGGCCGCCCTCGACGTCGAGCACTACCTCGCCGCCCTCGGCGAGACCGGCGAAGCGGACGCCAATGCCGACCGGACCGAAAGCCTGCCCGCGCTCTGACCGGGAACAACGCCGCATCCCGCGGTGTTCGTGCATCCATACGACTTCCACCGAAGGAGACCCCATGACCGCCAACGCCACCAGCTCCCGCACCTGGACCGAGGACGTGCTGGAAGCCGACGGGCCCGTGCTCGTCGACTTCTGGGCCGCGTGGTGCGGGCCGTGCCGCATGGTCGCGCCTGTGCTCGACGAGATCCAGGCCGAGAACACCGGCAAGATCACGATCCTCAAGCTCAACGTCGACGAGAACCCCGACCTTGCGATGAAGTACCAGATCACCTCCATCCCCGCGATGAAGGTGTTCCAGGGCGGCGAGGTCAAGACCACGATCGTCGGCGCCAAGCCGAAGTTCGCGCTGGAGCAGGACCTCGCGCCCTACCTCGGCTGAAGCCCCTCCGAGAAGGCCCGTCCGCGTGGCGGGCCTTCTGCGTGCCCGGGCCCGGCTTTTCGCCGCCGGACTGCGGCGTCTCGGGTCAGGACGCCTCGGTGCGCACCGTCGCGTCCCACCGCCGGCTCGTGTTCGTCTTCCCGAGCAGCCGCCACACCGAGCGCGTGAGCGGCGGGTAGTCCAGCGCGATCTGGCGGAGCACACGGTAGTGACGGGCCTCGGTCGGCTTCACCCCGCCGGATTCGGCGATGTTCTCCGCCCGCAGCAGGAACACCACGAGCTCGTCGACGGTGGGCAGCTCCTCCATGAACTCCCACGGGTCCTCACCGGCGCGCAGGCGCTCCGCGATCAACGCCGACAGCTCGTCGCTCGCCTCGGCCCGCAGCAGCTCCAGGCTCGCGCGGCGGCGCGGGACGGGGTCGGGATGGCTCACTCCCCCAGCCTACGCGTCGGCCGACGCCGGGCCGCCGACGCGTAAGCGGGGCCGCTCGGACCCGACAGGCCGTCAGACCCTCGGGTCAGCGGCCGAGGGAGTCCTCACCCAGGACGGCGAGGATGCGGTTGAGGTCCTGGATAGTCGCGAAATCTATATTGATCTGGCCTTTTCTTGCACCGAGGGTGATGCGCACGCGAGTATCGAGTCGGTCGCCCAGACGGCTGGCGACCTCGTCGAGGTGAGCCCGCCGGGCGCCCGCCTTCGGTGCCGGGCGCTGGGGTGCCGGTACGTTCTTCGCCGCCGCCTCGGCGGCGCGCACGGACAGATCCTCGTTCACGATCTTGTCGGCCAGGCGCTGCATAGCCTCGGCATCCGACACGGAGAGGATCGCACGCGCGTGGCCCGCGCTGAGCACTCCCGAGGCCACGCGCTGCTGCACCGGGACCGGCAGGCGCAGCAGCCGGATGGTGTTCGAGATCTGGGGACGCGACCGGCCGATGCGGACGGAGAGCTCGTCCTGCGTGATGCCGAAGTCCTCGAGCAGCTGCTGGTAGGCCGAGGCCTCCTCCAACGGGTTCAGCTGGGAGCGGTGCAGGTTCTCGAGCAGCGCATCGCGCAGCAGATCCTCGTCGGCGGTGTCACGCACGATCGCCGGGATCTTCTCCAGGCCGGCCTCCCGAGCCGCACGTGTGCGGCGCTCGCCCATGATGAGCTCGTAGACGCCGTCTTCGCGGGCACGGACGACGATCGGCTGCAGCACGCCGAACTCCCGCACGCTGTGCACGAGCTCCGCGAGGTCGTCCTCGTCGAACACCCTGCGCGGCTGCTTGGGATTGGGCACGACCAGGTGCGGGTCGATCTCGATCAGACGAGCACCCGGCACCACCACCAGGTCCTCCTCCGGCGCGGCGGGTTCGGCGATCGGGGCGTCACCGGCATCCTTCGCGCCCGGGAAGAAGACGTCGACGGGGCGCGACTCGGCGGCGGCCGTCGGGATGAGGGCGCCGATCCCCCGTCCCAGTCCGGTCCTCTTGGCCATCAGGACTCCTCTCCCTGGCTCGCCGCATTACGGGCCAGCAGTTCGACCGCGGCCTCCCGGTAGGCGATCGCGCCCGCCGAGATGCCGTCGTAGGCGATGACGGTCTGACCGAAGCTCGGCGCCTCCGAGACCCGCACGGACCGCGGGATGACGGTATCGAGCACCTCGTCGTGGAAGTGGTTCCGGACCTCGTCCGCGACCTGCTGCGCCAGTCGGGTGCGACCGTCGTACATCGTCAGCAGGATGGTCGAGACACGCAACGGCGGGTTCAGGTGACGCTGGATCATCTGGACACTGCCGAGCAGCTGGCTGAGACCCTCGAGCGCGTAGTACTCGCATTGGATCGGGATCAGCACCTCGGCCGCCGCCGTGAACGCGTTGATGGTGAGCAGCCCGAGTGAGGGCGGGCAGTCGACCAGCACGACGTGCGGCGGCTCCGCCGCAGCTCGCAGATACTCCTCGAGCGCGCGGGCCAGCCGGTGCTCCCGCGCGACGAGCGAGACGAGCTCGATCTCGGCGCCGGCGAGGTGGATCGTGCTCGGCGCGCACGTCAGCAGCGGCGATTCCGGACTCGTCTGCACGACGTCGGCCAGCGGGACCTCGCCGATGAGGACGTCGTAGACGCTCGGGACCTCGCCGGTGTGTGGGACGCCGAGCGCCGTCGATGCGTTCCCCTGCGGATCGAGATCGATCACGAGCACGCGCGCGCCCACCGCGGCGAGGGCGGCGGCCAGGTTGACGGCCGTCGTCGTCTTGCCGACGCCGCCCTTCTGGTTCGACACCGTGATGACCCGCGTCGAGGCGGGCAACACGACAGAGACGTCGGCCAGCGCCCGTCGGCGGGCACCGAGATCGGCGAGCTCCCGAGCCAACGGCGTGTCCTCGATGGGTGCCGCCGCCGGCTGCTCCTCGGAATGTTTCACGTGAAACACAACACCTCTCGACTGCGGTGGGACGCCGCATCCACTGTACCCATGCGACCTTCGTCGCCGAACCCCCGCGGCGCGGCGGTGGGCCGGTGTCCCACGCGAGACATCACGCGCGCACCCGCGCCCTCAGCACCCGGGTCGGTTCCGCCAACAGCTCGGAGCCGACGAGCTCCACCCGCACCTCACTGAGGCGGGCGCGCGTCATCTGGGCGGTCGCCTTCTCGATCTCGGCGTCGACGCTCGCGCCCTTCAGCAGGATCAACTCGCCGCCGTCGCGCACCAGCGGAGCCGTGAGCGGGATCAGGGTCCGCAGCGCGGCGACCGCGCGGGCGGTGACCGCGTCGAAGACCGCGCCGCCGGTCCATTCCTGGCTGCGCGCGCGCGCGACGCGCACATTGTCGACCGACAGCTCGGCGATCTGCTCCTCGAGCCAGAGCGCACGGCGCTCCATCGGCTCGATCAACGTCCACTCGACCTCCGGCGCCGCGATCGCACAGACGAGCCCGGGCAGACCGGCGCCGGAACCCACGTCAGCGACGCTGCCGTGGAACAGTGGCGCGACGACCGCGCTGTTCAGGATGTGGCGAGACCAGAGACGCGGAAGCTCCAGCGGTCCGATCAGACCGCGCAGCTCTCCCTCTCGTGCCAGATTGGCCACGAAGGCGCGGGCGAGCTCCAGGCGGTCGCCGAAGATCGACGCCGCGGCCGCGGGTTCCTCCTCGACCGATGTTTCACGTGAAACATCCATCACGAACGACGGATCACCGTGTGCCGCTGGGGCCCTTCGCCATACGACTCCGAGACGAGGCCACGATCGGCGACGATGTCGTGGATGAGCTTGCGCTCATAGCTCGACATGGCCGGCAACGACGCCTGGGAGGCGCCCTCGTCGAGACGGGCGCGCGCGCGGTCGACCAGCGTCTCGAGCTCGTGACGACGCGCGTCGCGCGAGCCGCCGATGTCCAGGATCAGGCGGGAGTAGCGGCCGGTGCGGCTCTGCACCGCGAGCCGGGTGAGCTCCTGCAGCGCGGCAACCGTGTCCGGGTGCGCCAGCCGGTCCAACGACCGGTCGTCGCCGTCGGACTGCACAGACACATAGGCGCGGCCGTTGCGGACGTCGAGGTCGAGGTCCCCGTCGATGTCGGCGATGTCCAGCAGGCCCTCGAGGAAATCGGCCGCGGCGTCGCCCTCGCGCTCCAGTTCGGACAGGGATTGCTCAGCGGGATGCTCGGTCTCGGTGCTCATGCGTGGTCTCCGCGGGTCAGGAATCGGCTGCAGGGGAGTCTTTCACCCCGTCGGTCTTCTGTTGCTGACCGGCCTGCTTCGCGGCCTGCTTCTTCGCTCGCTGCTTGCCAACCGGTTGCTGACGCTTCGGGGCCGACTCACGCAGCCGCTCCGCGTCCTCCAGCATCCGCTGCTGCTCGGCGTTGTACTTCTCGAGGGTGACGATCCGCCCGTTCGAGTCGATCGCCTTCCCTCGCCGCGCCAGCCGCTCCTCGCGGAGCTTCGCCGCCTCGGATCCCGGGGTGGGCATGTTCCGGATCACCATGAACTGCTGGACCATCGTCCACAGGTTGCTGATGAACCAGTAGACGACGACACCGAGCGGGAAGAAGACGCCCGAGAACACCATGCCCAGCGGGATGATGAACATCATGATCCGCTGCATCTGATACGCCTGGCCGGTCTTGGCCTCCGGCGACAGGTTCTTGGAGATGATCTGGAGCTGCGTGAAGAACTGCGAGCCGATCATCAGGACGACCAGGACGACCAGGATCGTGACCGTCGCCTCCCAGCCGTCCGGCTGGTTCTGCACCGAGTCGGCGAGCGTCTCGTGCAGGGAGGCGACGCCGAAGAGCTTCGCGTCGTTGAACTGCGCGGTCAACTCGACCGTGAGCGGACCCACGCCGCCGATCCCACTCTGCGCATGGGCGGCGACATCGTGCAGCACCGAGTACAGCGAGAAGAAGATCGGCATCTGCACGAGCAGAGGCAGACAGCCCGACACCGGCGATGTGCCGTTCTTCTTGTACAGCGCCATCGTCTCGCGGCTCATGGCCTCACGCGAGAGCTGATCCTTCTTCCCCTTGTACTTCTCCTGGATCTTGCGCAGCTGCGGCGCGATCTCCATCATCTTGCGCTGGCTCTTGATCTGCTTCACGAACAGCGGGATGAGCGCCGCGCGCACCACGATCACCAGGCCGATGATCGACAGGACCCATGTCAGGCCCGAGGCTGGGTCGAGGCCGACGAAGCCCCAGATCGCGTGCCATGCGACGAGAACGAGCTCGACGAGCCATTTCAGCGGCCACAGGATCGTGCCGAGAAGATCCAAAGGGATCAGTCCTTTCGGGAGGGCACGACGAACCCGTGCCTGGTGAGATCGTGGGCGAAACGCGGATGCGGCGGAGGGTCGTCCACGCCGCCCGCGGCCCAAGGATGACAACGGGCGATGCGCGCCGCCGCGAGCACCGCACCCTTCACGGCGCCGTGCTGCTGCACCGCGCCGACCGCGTAGGCCGAGCACGACGGGTAGTAGCGGCACACATCGCCGTAGGCGTGGGACACCGTGGCTCGATAACCGTGAAGAATCAACAGAGCCGCGTTGCGGGGCAGCAGCGGCACCGTGCGCAGCCACTGCCCGGCGTGGATCCGCGCCTCGCCGAGAGCGGACGCCGGCAGCGTCGCCGAGCTCACGCCGGCCGCCGTTCCAGGCACCGGACGACCTCGGCGCGCAGCACGCCGAACTCCGCGGACGCCGCCGCGGGCAGCGCACGGATCACGATCCGCGACCCCGCCGTCACCCGCGGCATCGCCTCGGCGCAGATCGCTTTGAGCCGGCGGCGCACGGTGTTGCGGACGACCGCACCGCCGACCTGCTTGCTGACGATGAAACCGAAACGCGTCGCGCCCGACTGCGCGGGCGCGACGACGTAGGTGATCGCATGCGGACCGGAGCACCGCGCACCGCGACGAACGACGGCCTTGTACTCGGCGCCGTCGGTCAGTCGGTTCGCGCGCGGAAGCACTCGGTCAGGCCGAGAGCTCGGTGCGGCCCTTGGCACGGCGTGCCGACAGGATGGCACGCCCCGCGCGGGTACGCATGCGGGCACGGAAGCCGTGCTTCTTGGCACGACGGCGGTTGTTGGGCTGGAACGTGCGCTTGCTCATGGGATCACTCCGGATCGGATGCCACCGGAACGCTCGGCCGGGGCGGAAGGGGACTGCCGGGAGGGCAGAAGTCAACCGATTAAGGCTACGACGTCCGCTCAGAGAACTCAAACCGACACGAACGAGCAATTATCCACGGACCTCCGCCGTCCCGGCGCATCGACACGCGACGGGCCCGGATGCGGTTTGCCCTCGCGGCCCCGCCTGACTAGCGTGGCACAGTCGGTTATCCACAGGTTCCCACAGAGCCGCGGCGCGCATGATCAGGGGGCGCATGTCAGTGCAGGACGCATCGGAGGTCGCAGTGTGGTCGACCGTCCTGCGCATCCTCGCGACGGACGACCGCGTCTCTCCCCAGATGCAGGGTTTCCTCAACCTGGCGGTCCCCCGCGGGGTGATGGCCGGCACGCTGTATCTGGACGTTCCCAACGAGCTGACCCTCGCGCAGTTGAACAAACGACTCCGGATGCCCATCCTCGAGGCGATCGCCAAGAGCGGCGACGACTCGGTCACGGCGTTCCGAGTGATCGTGGAGCCCGAGCTCGCCGGGGCGCCCGTCCCGGAACGGACCTCAGCATCCGACGAGCGGCCTGCCAACGTCTTCGACACGGAACCCGAGCAGGCGATGCGGCCGGCCGCGGCGACCTCCGTCCCGCCTCGTGCCGACACCCGCCTCAACCCGAAGTACACCTTCGAGCGTTTCGTCATCGGCCAGTCCAACCGTTTCGCACACGCGGCGGCGGTCGCCGTCGCCGAGGCACCCGCGAAGGCGTACAACCCGTTGTTCGTCTACGGCGACTCGGGTCTGGGCAAGACGCACCTGCTCCATGCGATCGGCGACTACGCCCTGACGATGTACCCCGGGGTGCGGGTGCGCTACGTCTCCAGCGAGGAGTTCACGAACGACTTCATCAACTCGATCGCGAACAACCGCGGCGCCGCCTTCCAGGCGCGATACCGCGAGGTCGACATCCTGCTGATCGACGACATCCAGTTCCTGCAGGGTCGCGCCGAGACGCAGGAGGCGTTCTTCCACACGTTCAACACCCTGCACGACCATGACAAGCAGGTCGTGATCACCAGCGACGTGCCGCCGAAGCATCTGACGGGCTTCGAGGACCGCATGCGCAGCCGCTTCGAGTGGGGTCTCATCACAGACGTGCAGGCGCCCGATCTCGAGACGCGCATCGCCATCCTGCGCAAGAAGGCGCAGAACGAGCGGCTGCAGATCCCCGACGAGGTTCTCGAATACATCGCCACGGTGGTCTCCAGCAACATCCGCGAGCTCGAGGGAGCGCTGATACGGGTGTCCGCGTTCGCGAGTCTGAACCGCTCCGCACTGGACATCTCCCTGGCCCAGACGGTTCTGCGCGACATCGTCGACCAGAACGACACGAACGTCATCTCGCCGACCGACATCATCACCGCCACCGCGCAGTACTTCAAGCTCTCGGTCGACGACCTGTACGGCTCGAGCAGGTCCCAGGCCGTCGCCATCGCACGCCAGATCGCGATGTACCTGTGCCGGGAGCGCACGAACCTGTCGTTGCCGAAGATCGGCCAGCTCTTCGGCGGGCGCGATCACACCACCGTGATGTACGCCACCCGCAAGATCAGCGATCTCATGAAAGAGCGCAGGTCGATCTACAACCAGGTCACCGAGATCACCTCGCTGCTCGGTCGCGCCGCGCGTTGAGCCCTTCCGCGCGCCCGTCCTATCGAAACGGGCTGCAACATATCCGGATTCCGCGACGGCGCCGTTGACAGATCGGCGAGAGACCGACATCATCCGCTTCTGCACAGTGTGGAAAAGATGTGGATAACTGGGGATCGTCGCCCTCTCCATGTGAACAGCCGGTGACCTGCTGTGGACGAGCCGGTCGACGCTCATCGACGCGCACATCGACAGCCCCGCGGCCTTCCGCAGCCGATTCACATCTCACAACGATGTAGTTCCCATGTCATCACCGCTGTGGACAGTGTGGACAAGTCGGTGGATCGCGCTGAGGACATGGGAACTACATCGTTGTGAGATGTGAATCGGCTGCGGAAGGCCGCGG
>JASGDW010000265.1:0-6407 GCA_047606965.1 Microbacterium sp. | reverse complement strand
GTCACCGCTGAAGGCGGTCAGTGATCGTGCTGCGACGGCGGCGCGCCACCGGCGGGCACGCCCCGCAGCAGCGCCGCCCGGGTGACCGCCCCGCGCCCGAAGCGCCGCGCCGCATCATCGAGGGTCTCCTCCACCCGGCGCCACTCCGCGTCGTCGTCCCACAGCGCCTGCGCGCCCCGCGCGGCGCGCAACGACTCGGCGCGCACGCCGATCAGGCGCACCGGCAGCGGACGTTCGAGCTGGTCGAAGAGGTCGAGGGCGGCCTCGCCGACGCGCTGTCCCACCGAGGTCGGCTCGGGAAGGGTGACCGTACGCGTCACCGTGCGGAAGTCGGCGAACCGCACCTTGATCGCCACCCGGGCGGCCTCGGCGCCGTGGGCGCGGAGCCGGGAGCCGACGCGGTCGGCGAGCCGGCGGATCTCGACGCGCAGGGCCGTGTCGTCCTCGACGTCCTCAGTGAACGTCTCCTCGTGGCCGATGCTCTTCGAGGCCCCCTCCGTCTCGACCTCGCGCGCGTCGATCCCGCGCGCGAGATGCCGCACCCGCTCGGCGGTCGCAGCGCCGAGCGCACGTTCGAGCGCGGGCAGGGGCGTGGTCAGGACGTCGCCGATCGTGCGGACGCCGCGGGCTTCGAGCGCCTCGGCGGCCTTGGGCCCGACGCCCCACAGGGCGCGCACCGGCCGCGGCGCGAGGAACGCGGCGGTGTCGGGCTCGGCGACGATGAGCAGCCCGTCCGGCTTGCTCAGCGTCGACGCCATCTTCGCGACGTGCTTGGTGGCGGCCGCGCCCACGCTGCAGGTCAGCCCGGTCGCCTCGAACACGCGGGCGCGCAGCATCCGGGCGATCCGTCCCGGCGATCCCCACAGCCGCCCGGCACCGCGCACGTCGAGGAACGCCTCGTCGATCGAGAGCTGCTCGACCAGCGGGGTCACCTCGTGGAACAGGTCGATGACCTGGCGCGACAGCGCGAGGTAGCGGTCGAAGTGCGGGGCGACGACGGTGGCGGCCGGACACAGCCGCAATGCCTGGGAGACCGGCATCGCCGACCGCACGCCGTACCGCCGCGCCTCGTAGGAGGCGCTTGAGACGACCCCGCGCCCGGCGGGCGAGCCGACGATGAGCGGAAGGCCGGCGAGCGAGGGGTCGTCGAGCACCTCGACGGAGGCGTAGAAGGCGTCCATGTCGACGTGCAGGATGCCGGCGCCGGTGTCGTCCGCATCCGGCGGCGACACGATGCGCCCGCGGCCGTCGGTCCGTCCCACGCTCCGATTCTCCCCCGTCCCGCCGACATCGGGTCCGCGGGACGGGGCGTGGCTACTGCGCGGCGCGCTCCAGCACGAGCTCGCGCACGCGCGCGGCGTCGGCCTGCCCCCGCATGGCCTTCATGACCGCGCCGATGACCGCGCCGGCGGCCTGCACCTTGCCGTCGCGGATCTTCGCGAGCACGTCGGGCTGGGCGGCCAGGGCCTCGTCGATCGCGGCGACGAGCGCACCATCGTCGGAGACGACGGCCAGTCCCCGGGCGTCCACGACCTGCTGCGGCGTGCCCTCGCCGGCGACGACGCCCTCGAGCACCTGACGGGCCAGCTTGTCGGTCAGGGTGCCGGCGTCGACGAGCGCCTGCACGGCGGCGACGTTCGCAGGCGAGACCAGCTCGGCCGGCTCGCGGCCCTCGATGTTGGCGATGCGCGCGATCTCGCCCGTCCACCACTTGCGCGCGGCGGCGGGCGAGGCTCCCGCGGCGATCGTCTCCTCGATCTCGGTGAGGATGCCGTTGTTCGCGGCGTCCTGGAACTCGAGATCGGTGAAGCCCCACTCGGCCTTCAGCCGCCGCCTGCGGGCGGCGGGCGGCTCCGGCAGCGCGGCGCGCAGCTGCTCGATCAGCTCGGGGGCCGGCACGACCGGCAGCAGGTCGGGCTCCGGGAAGTACCGGTAGTCGTCGGCGTCCGACTTCGGCCGGCCCGGGGAGGTGCGTCCGGTGTCCTCGTGCCAGTGCCTGGTCTCCTGCGTGACCGTTCCGCCGGCGGCGAGGATCGCGGCCTGCCGCTGGATCTCGTAGCGCACCGCCCGCTCGACCGAGCGCAGCGAGTTGACGTTCTTCGTCTCGGTGCGGGTGCCCAGCTTCTCCTGGCCGCGCGGCCGCAACGACACGTTGGCGTCGCAGCGCAGGTTGCCGCGCTCCATGCGGGCGTCGGAGATGCCGAGCGCGATGACGATGTCGCGGATCGTGCGGACGTAGGCGGCGGCGAGCTCGGGCGCGCGGTGCTCCGCGCCGAAGATCGGCCTGGTCACGATCTCCACGAGCGGCACGCCGGCGCGGTTGTAGTCCACGAGCGAGGACGACGCGCCCTGGATGCGGCCGGTCGAGCCGCCCACGTGCGTGAGCTTGCCCGCGTCCTCCTCCATGTGGGCCCGCTCGATCGGCACGGTCACGACCGCGCCGTCCGCCAGCTCGACCTCGACCGAGCCCTCGAAGGCGATCGGCTCGTCGTACTGCGAGATCTGGTAGTTCTTGCCGAGGTCGGGGTAGAAGTAGTTCTTCCGGGCGAAACGGCTCGACGGTGCGATCGAGCAGCCCAGCGCGAGCCCCAGGCTGATCGAGAAGCGGACCGCCTGCTCGTTGACGACCGGCAGCGATCCGGGAAGGCCGAGGTCGACCGGTGCCAGGTCGCTGTTCGGCGCGCGCCCGAACGAGTTCGGCGCGGCCGAGAACATCTTGGTCTTCGTGTTCAGCTCGACGTGCACCTCGAAGCCGAGCACGGGCTCGAACAGCTCCAGCGCCTTGTCGAAGTCCATCAGCTCCGCCCTTGCCATCATCGGGTCCCTCCCAGCACGGGCGCCTTCGCGAGCAGCGGGCCACCCCACGAATCGACGAGCAGCGCCTCCAGCGCGGCGCCCACCCGGTACAGCCGTGCGTCCTCGCGCACCGGTGCGAGGAACTGGATGCCGACCGGCAGCCCGTCGTCGGCCGACAGCCCCGAGGGGACGGAGATGCCGGGCACGCCGGCGAGGTTCGCCGGGATGGTCGTGACGTCGTTGAGGTACATCTGCAGCGGGTCGTCGAGCTTCTCGCCGAGTCGGAACGCGGTGGTCGGCGCGGTCGGGGTGGCGATGACGTCGACCTGCGCGAAGGCCGCGTCGAAGTCCCGCTGGATGAGCGTGCGCACCTTCTGCGCCGAGCCGTAGTACGCGTCGTAGTAGCCGGCGGACAGGGCGTAGGTGCCGAGGATGATGCGGCGCTTGACCTCCGGCCCGAACCCGGCGTCGCGGGTGGCCGACATGACGTCCTCGACGGTGCCGCCGGCGTCCACGCGGAGGCCGAAGCGCACCGAGTCGAACTTCGCCAGATTGCTGGAGGCCTCCGCGGGCAGGATGAGGTAGTAGGCCGCGACGCCGTACTCGAAGTGCGGGGCGTCGATCTCGACCACCTCGGCCCCCTGCGCGGCCATGGCGGCGAGGGCCTCGTGGAAGGACGCCGAGACGCCGGCCTGGAAGCCCTCGTCCGGCAGCTGCCGGACGACGCCGACCTTCAATCCCCGGAGGACCTCGCCCGTGGCTCCCTCGCGGGCCGCCTGCGCGAAGGACGGCCAGGCGTCGGGCAGCGACGTCGAGTCGCGGTGGTCGTGGCCCCCGATGACGTCGTGCAGGAGACCCGCGTCGAGGACCGTGCGGGTGACCGGGCCGATCTGATCGAGGCTGGAGGCCAGCGCGATCGCCCCGTAGCGGCTGACCGCGCCGTAGGTGGGCTTCACGCCCACCGTGCCGGTCACGTGCGCGGGCTGGCGGATCGACCCGCCGGTGTCCGAGCCGAGGGCGAGCGGCGCCTCGGAGGCGGCGACCGCCGCGGCCGAGCCGCCGCCGGAGCCGCCCGGGACGCGGCCGAGGTCCCAGGGGTTGCGGGTCGGGCCGTATGCGGAGTGCTCCGTCGAGGAGCCCATCGCGAACTCGTCCATGTTGGTCTTGCCCAGCGGCACCAGCCCGGCTGCACGGGCGCGTGCGACCACGGTCGCGTCGAACGGCGACAGGTAGCCCTCGAGGATCCTCGACCCGCTCGTGGAGGGCATGTCGGCCGTGACCAGCACGTCCTTGATCGCGAGCGGCACGCCGGCCAGCTCGCCCAGCGTCTCGCCCGCGGCCCGGCGGCGGTCGATGTCGGCGGCGACGTCGAGGGCGTGGTCGCTCACGTGCAGGAAGGCGTGCACCTCCCCGTCGACGGCGGCGATGCGGTCGAGGTGCGCACGGGTGGCCTCGACGCTGGAGACCTCGCCGGCGGCGAGCGACGCGGCGAGGTCGGCGGCGGTGAGGGCGATCAGGTCGGTCACTGCTCCTCCCCGAGGATCGCGGTGACCCGGAACCGGGAGCCGTCGGCGTCCGGCGCGTTCTGCAGGGCCTGCGCGGTCGTGAGGGTCTCTCCGACGACGTCGGGGCGGAAGACGTTCTGCAGCGGCACCGGATGGCTCGTCGCGGGCACGTCGGGGGTGGCGACCTCGGAGACCTTCGCGATGCTCGCGACGATGGCGTCGAGCTCGCCGGCCAGCCGCTCGACCTCCTCGTCGCTCAACCGGATGCGGGAGAGCACGCCGAGATGGCGCACGAGTTCGGGGGTGAATTCAGACACCGGACAAGTCTACGGTTCCGCGGCGCAGCGCCCCGGCGCAGGCCGGGCGGCCGCTCCGTTCACCGTAGGCTGTGGCCGTGTCCTACGACCCGCCGCGCCCATGGATCGCCAGCTACGCCGCGGGGGTCCCGGCCGACCTCGAGCCCGTGTCGGGATGCCTGACCGATCTGGTCGAGGCGTCCGCACGCGAGTACCCGGACGCCGTCGCACTGGAGTTCTTCGGCCGTGAGACCTCATACCGCACCCTGCAGGAGCAGATCGAACGCGTCGCCGGCGCCCTGCACGAGCGCGGCGTCCGGGCGGGCGACCGCGTCGCGATCGTGCTGCCGAACTGCCCGCAGCACATCGTCGCGTTCTACGCCGTGCTGCGTCTGGGCGCGGTCGCCGTCGAGCACAACCCGCTGTACACGGCACGGGAGCTGCGCGCGCAGTTCGAGGACCACGGCGCGAAGACCGCGATCGCGTGGACCAAGGTCGTGTCCACGATCCAGGGGTTCCCCGGCGATCTCGCGGTCGACACGGTGATCGCGGTGGATGTCGTGACGGCCATGCCGTGGACCACGCGCGCAGCGCTGCGACTGCCGGTCGCGAAGACCCGCGCCGCGCGCGACGCGCTGCGCAGCCCGGTCCGCGAGGCGACGCGGTGGGAGGAGCTGACCAGGCATCCGCCGCTGCCGGCGTCCCATCCCCGCCCCGAGGCCTCCGACCTCGCGATCGTCCAGTACACGAGCGGCACGACGGGCACGCCGAAGGGCGCCATGCTCACCCATCGCAACCTGCTCGCCAACGCGGCGCAGGCGCGCGCCTGGGTGCCACAGGTCGTGCGGGGCGAGGGATGCGTCGTGTACGCCGTGCTGCCGATGTTCCACGCCTACGGGCTGACGCTGTGCCTCGCGTTCGCGATGTCGATGGGGGCGCGACTCGTCCTGTTCCCGCGCTTCGACCCCGACATGGTGCTGAAGGTCACGAAGCGGCGGCCGGCGACGTTCCTGCCTCTCGTGCCGCCGATCGCGCAGCGCCTGCTCGACCGATCTCGCCAGACCGGCATCCCGCTGACGGGCACGCGCATCGCGATCTCGGGCGCGATGGCGCTCGACCACGGTCTCGTGGTGCCCTTCGAGGCGGCCGGCGGCGGATACCTCGTGGAGGGCTACGGGCTGAGCGAGTGCTCCCCCGTGCTGATGGCGAACCCGGTCGCCGAGAACCGGGTGCCCGGCACGGTCGGCCTGCCGCTGCCGGGCACGGAGTGCCGCGTCGTCGACCCGGAGCGGCCGGAGGTCGACGTCGCGCCGGGGACGCCGGGCGAGCTGCTGGTGCGCGGCCCGCAGGTTTTCGGCGGCTATCACGGCCGGCCGGAGGAGACGGACGCCGTGTTCGTCGGCGACTGGTTCCGCACCGGCGACATCGTCACGATCGACGACGCGGGTTTCGTGCGGATCGTCGACCGCATCAAGGAGCTCATCATCACGGGCGGCTTCAACGTGGCCCCCACCGAGGTCGAGAACGCACTGCGGCAGCATCCGGACGTCGCCGACGTCGCCGTCGTCGGGCTCCCCAGCGCGCACTCCGGCGAGGACGTCGTCGCGGCGGTGGTGCCGCGCGAGGGGGCGACGGTCGACCCGGACGCCGTGCGCGCGTTCGCCCGCGAGGGGCTCACGCCCTACAAGGTGCCGCGCCGTGTGGTCGTGGTCGACGACCTGCCGCGGTCGCTGATCGGCAAGGTGCTGCGCCGGCAGGTGCGGGAGCGGCTGCTGGCGGCTGCCGACGGGTAGGCGGATGCGCCCCGGTG
>JASGDW010000264.1:0-4656 GCA_047606965.1 Microbacterium sp. | reverse complement strand
GTCGTATGTCGCACCGGCGGCGACTTCACGGGTGGCCGCGCCGGAGTCGGCGAACACCGCGCCCTGCAGCGTGACCGTCCCCGTCGCCTCGGCGACGTCGGCGTGCACCGTGACCGTGCCGCGCGCGGGGTCGTCGGGCCGCGTCGTGAACTCCAGCCGCCCCGAGCCGGTCGCGGCGCCGGTCGGCAGGGCCATCGCCTCGGCGTAGTAGGCGGCGGCGAGGTCCTGCACCGCCTGGTCGGCCTCGGGCGCGAGCGCCGAGAAGGTCCAGTGGATGGCTCCGGGCAGGGTGTCGCCCGGGTAGCCGAACGAGTGCAGCGTCGCGTCCCAGTCCGCCACGGCCTTCACCGCCCACCCGACGCTCGCCGCCTGCACGGGATCGGCGGTCTGCCCGTAGGTCGACACGAGCATGTTGATCGCGGTGAGGCGTCTCGCGTCGAGCCCTTCGGCGTCGAACGACAGCCCCCGGTCGGCGCTGTCGCCGGTGGGCACGGGGCGGCCGGGCGAGACGCAGTAGGTCTGGATGCCGCCGATCGCCATCGAGCCGTGCCAGCCGTAGGCGGACAGCGGCGCCCAGGCGCCGAAGCCGGCACCGGGGGAGGCGGCGCCGGCCGGCACCGCGGTCACGATGCCGGCGGTCAAGACCGTGACGCCGAGGAGCAGGACGAGGAGGGCGCGCTTCATGCGTTCCACGGTCCGCGTGCGTCGCCGGTCGCGGCGCGCTCGAGGCGGATCTGTGGAGGCGGGGTGCGCGCCGGGTGCCTGGGGAGGAGAGGACGAGCCCGCGGTCAGCGGCGGGGGACGAGCGTGAGCAGCGACGCCTCGGGTCGGCAGGCGAAACGCACCGGCGCGTAGATCGAGTGGCCGATCCCCGCGCTCACGTTCAACGGGACGCGTCGGCCGTCGTGCTCCCACGTGCTCAGCCCCCGCGCCTGGTCCAACGGCAGGTCGCAGTTCGCGACGAGCGCCCGGGGGGCGAACGGGACGCGGACCTGCCCGCCGTGCGTGTGCCCGGCCAGCAGCACGTCCGCGCCGAGATCCGTCAGCTCGTCCAGCACCCGTCTGTACGGGGCGTGCGTGACGCCGAGCACGAGGTCGGGGTCACCGGCCGCGCGCTGGGCGGCCCGCAGGGGGGGCAGCGCGTCCGGCTCGTCCCACTCCATATGGGCGTCGCCGGTGCCGAGCGCGTCGATGCGCAGGCCCGCGGCATCCACCGTCGCCGCGGCGTTGTCGAGATCGTGCCAGCCCAGGTCGTCGACCAGGAAGCGGTCGAGCGAGGCGGTGTCCAGCGGCGTCGGCATCGGACGCCGTGTCGAGGGGCCGGCGAAATAGAGCAGCGGGTTGCGCGGCGCGGGCCCGAACACGTCGTTGGAGCCGTGCACGAACAGGCCGGGGATGCCGGCGAACGGCGAGAACGACCGGCGCACCGCGTCGAGCGCGTCGGGATGCCCGAGGTTGTCGCCGGTGTTGACGACGAGGTCGGGCGCGAGCTCGGCGAGCGAGGCGATCCACGCCTGGCGGCCGTGCTGCCACGGCGCGAGATGCGCATCCGACACGTGCAGCACGCGCAGCGCGGTCGACCCCTCGGGAAGGACCGCGAGCGTGTGCCGTCGCAGCGTGTAGAGGTGCCGTTCGATGCCGACGCCCCACACCGCGGCGCCCAGGCCCGCCGCCGCCGCAGCCCCGAGGAGCGCGGCGGCGGCCCGGCCCGCGTTCAGCGGGCCCCTCCGTTGTTCCCGCTGTTGCCGTTCCCGCTGTCGTTGTCGTCGTCGTTGCTGCTGTTGTTGCTGGTCACGGTCGCCGACGGACTCGGCGTCGAGGTGACCGGGGCGGTGCCGGTGCTGGGAACGATCGTGACCGTGCTCCCGCTCGCGGCCTCGCCCGACGGGCTCTGCGACACGATCACGCCCGCGGCGGACGTGGAGTCGACGGCGGTGCCGACCGTCACGCTGAACCCCTCGGCCTCGAGCGCGGCCGTGGCCGCTTCCGTCGTCATCCCGACGACATCCGGGACGTCCGTGTAGGTCGTCTGCGTGAGGGTCGAGTCGGGATCCGGGAAGGTGCCGCCCGGATACAGCACGTCGGCGGTCGCCTGGATGCTGCGCGCGAGCGTGTACCGCAGGCTCGAGAGCAGCGTGCCGTTGTAGTACTGGTTGAACAGGTTGGTCTGGCCCGTGGAGTTGCCCACCCACACCGCGGTGGTCACGGCGGTGCTCGACTCGATCAGCCACGTCTGGTACGACTCGTGCGTTCCGGTCTTGCCGATCAGCTCCGTGCCGTCGCTCGGGTTGCCGGAGGAGCCCGTGCCGCCCGAGGCCATCACGCCCTGCAGCGCGTAGGCCGCGGTGGCGGCGATGTTCGACGGGATCACCTGGGTGCAGGTGCGCGTCGGGATCGCCTGCTCGTTGCCGTCGGCGTCCGTCACGGCGTCGATGGCCTGCGGCTGGCAGTAGACGCCGTTGTTCGCGACGGCCGCGTAGGCGGCCGCCATCGCGATCGGCGACACGTTCTCCGAGCCGATGATCTTCGCCGGGGCGTCCATCGTGATGGCGGTGCCGTCACCGCGCGTGACGCCCAGGGCGGCGATCACGTTCTGGATGCCGCACAGGTCGAGCTCCTGGGCCATCGCGAGGAAGCCGGAGTTGATCGACTGCGCCGTGAAGTACATCGGCGTGCTCACCGAGCCCGTCACGTTGTTGAAGTTGCTGATCTTCGTGGTGTTCGTGATGGTGGTGTTCGTCAGACACGAGTTGGTGAACGGACTGAACACCCGGTTCACGCCGTTGACCACCTCGTTCAGCGAATGCCCCTCCTCCAGCCAGTCGATGAGGGTGAACAGCTTGAACGTCGATCCCGCGTTGAAGCCGCTCGATCCGCCGTTGGTCACGTCGCCGGCATAGACGAGCGATGTCTCGCCCACCCCCGCGGAGGAACTCTCGTTGAAGGTCGTGTTCTGTGTTATCGAGAGTATTCGCCCGGTCGAGGTCTCTATATTGGTGCTCGCCGCGCCGAAGTCCATGCCGTCCACGGACGACGGCGTGTAGTCGTCCATGGTCGTGGCGGCGGCATCCTGCAGCGTCTTGTCGAGCGTGGTCGTGATCTTCAGCCCACCGCGCCGCAGAGCGACGAGCCGGTCGTCCGAGGTCTCCCCGAACGCGGTGTCGGTCTTGATGATCGAGACCACGTACTGGCAGAAGTACGCGGCGGTGCCGGCCGCGGCGCACCCCTGGGTGGCCGGCGTGATGTTGGGCGTGATGGGCTCGGCCACCGCCGCGTCGTACTGCTCCTGCGTGATCTTGCCGTCGTCGAGCATGCGGCCGAGCACATAGGTCTGTCGCTGTTTGGTCAGCGAGTAACCGTCGGCCGCGCTGTTGATCGCATTGCCGTCGGAGTCGGTCGTGGTGCCGCCCGACACGTCGATGCGGTAGAGGTTCGGGTTCTGCACGATGCCGGCGAGCGTCGCCGCCTGCCCGAGGGTGAGCTGGCTGGCGGAGACGCCGAAGTAGTAGCGGGCCGCGGCGTCGATGCCGTAGGTCGTGCCGCCGAAGTTCGCGATGTTCAGGTAGCCGAGCAGGATCTCGTCCTTCGAGTACTCCTGCTCCAGGGCGATGGCGTATCGCATCTCCTGCAGCTTGCGCTCGATGCCCTCGATGCCGCTGGACTCCGTCGCCGCGGTGTAGCACTCCTGGTCGTCTTCGTCGGTGGTGGCGTTCCACTCGCACTGCTGGATCAGGATGTTCTTCACGTACTGCTGGCTGATCGAGGAGCCGCCCTGCGTGACACCGCCGGACAGGTTGGAGAAGAGCGCGCGCACCGTGCCGATCAGGTCGATGCCGCCGTGCTCGTAGAAGCGCGGGTCCTCGCTGGAGAGGATCGCGTCGTACATGACCGGCGCGATCTCGTCGAACGTCACCGGCGACCGGTTCTGGTCGTAGAACGTCGCCAGCACCGTGGTGCCGTCCGAGTAGTAGAGCGTCGTCGGCTCCATCAGGTCGTCGATCTCGAGCACGCTCGGCAGGTTGTCGAACAGCGTGATCGCTCCGGAGGCGGCGGCGCCCGTGACGGCGATGGCGGGCGTGACGGTCGCGGTGATGAGGACCCCGGCGATGGCGCTCAGGCCCACCAGGCCGGCGAGCCCCCCGAGCACGCCGCTGCTCGTCCGTTTCGTATCGGGCATAGGCTTGATCGTAGGCCAGGATGCTGGGGGATCCCTCGACGGATCCCGTTTCCTGCGCCGTGCCGACGAGCCCACTGGAGCCGATTCATGACGACCTGGGAGTACCTCACCACTCCGCTGCTGATCCACAACACCGCGGCGATCCTGAACAACTGGGGCAAGCAGGGCTGGGAGCTCGTGCAGGTGGTGACGGGGCCCGAGGGCGGGCTCGTCGCCTACCTGAAGCGTCCGGTCGGCGCGGGCGAGCAGAACAGCGGTCTGGACGCCGCGGCCGCCGCGTCCCGCCAGTTCGAGGAGCCGGGCGCATGACCGCCGTCAGCGCACGCCTGGCCGAGCTCGGCATCGAGCTGCCCGAGGTCGTGCCGCCGGTCGCGGCGTACGTGCCGGCCAGGGTCCACGGCGACCTCGTGTACACCTCGGGCCAGCTGCCGATGGTCGCCGGCGTCCTGCCCGCCACCGGCAAGGTCGGCGACGGCCAG
>JASGDW010000263.1:0-6533 GCA_047606965.1 Microbacterium sp. | reverse complement strand
CGGATCGCGCGGCCGGGCGCCGGCGCGTGGGCGCCCCCGCGCGGCCGTCCGCGCCGGCGGCTTAGCCTTTTCCCCGCGAAGAATCAAGTGCTATCCGAACGCATAGGCGGTCGACGTACCGTGGACGCGCGTCACCGCAGAGCGCCACGTGCGTGACCGACAGTGAGATCTGTGAAGCGGAGTTGTGCGGTGGGGCGAGAAAAGGGACGCGGGAGGGCGGTCGCCGGCGTCGTGCCGCCCGGGGTGGAGCTCACCCTCGGCGCCGAGGAGGAGCTGCACCTGGTCGACCCCGTCAGCAGGCGGCTCTCGGCGCGGGCGCCCCAGGTGCTGGCGCACCTGCCGCCCGAGTCGTTCACCGCCGAGATCCAGCGCACGACGGTCGAGCTCACCACGGATGTCGTGACGACCCTCGGCGGTCTGCGGGCGCAGCTGCTCGACCGCCGCCGGGCCCTGCTGGCGGCCGCCGAGGAGGAGGAGCTGGCGCCCGCCGCGGTCGGGACGGCGCCGCTGTCCGACTTCGCCGACTTCGAGCTGTCCACCTCGGGCCGCTACGCGCGGATGCAGGACCGGTACCGGCTCCTGGTGGACGAGCAGCTCATCTGCGGCACCCAGATCCACGTCGGCGTCTCCGACCGCGACCTGGCCGTGCGCATCATGCAGCGGCTCGCGCGCGACCTCCCGGTGCTGTGCGCGATGGCCGCGAGCTCGCCGTACCTGAGCGGCTCTGACACCGGCTACGCCAGCATCCGCTCGATCATCTGGCAGCGCTGGCCCAGCGCCGGCGCGACCGGCCAGCTGGACGACGCCGCGGAATACGACGCGCTGCTGACCGATCTCATCCGTAGCGGCGTCATCGCCGACGAGAAGATGGCGTACTTCGACGTGCGCCCGTCCTCCCACGCGCCCACCCTCGAACTGCGGGTGCTCGACGCCTGCCCCATCGTCGACGACGCGGTGCTGATCGCCGGCGTCTACCGCGCGGCGGTGCGGCAGGCGGCGCGCGAGGTCGCGGCCGGACGGTCCTGGACGCCGCCGCGGCCCCCGATCCACCGGGCCGCGATGTGGCAGGCGGCCCGGTCGGGCCTGAGCGGCTACCTGCTGGACGGCGAGGAACGGCCCCGGCCCGTGCCCGCCCAGACCGCCGTGCGCGCGCTCGTCGAGCGACTCCGACCCGACCTGGAGGCGCTCGGCGACGCGGCCGAGGTCGAGCACCTCGTCGACGCCCTGTTCGCCCGCGGCAACTCCGCCGACCGTCAGCGCGCCGCCTTCGCGGAGCGGGGCAGGCTCGAGGACGTCGTCGACCTGGTGCTCGCCGAGACCCGCGGCCCGGCATCCGGACCCGTCGTGGAGTCGCCGGCCCTGCGGAGGTACCACGTGCGCGCGGGCGACGAGGCGGTCGGGCCGGCCTCGCGCACCCGCCCCGCCTACCGCGACCTCGTGGACCACTACCGCTCGCTGGGGCCGGCGGGCCGGCGGGAGCGCATCGCCGCGCGCGAGAAGTGGTCCGCCTCGGCGGAGCTGACCTTCGGCGTGGCCGGCGACCACTCCCGGTTCGAGGTCGACCTCATGCCGCGCGTGGTGCCGCGCCACGACTGGAAGCGCATCCGGGAGGGCGTCTCGCAGCGGGCGCGGGCGATCGAGGCGTTCCTGCGCGACGTGTACGGCGAGGGACGGGTGCTGCGCTCGGGCATCGTGACCGAGGCGGATCTCGAGCGCACCGGTGCGTGGCTGCGCGAGGCGCGCGCCCTGCCGCCGGGGACGACGCGCGCCCCCGTCATGGGCTTCGACCTGGTGCGCGACGAGCTCGGCGGGTGGCGCGTGCTCGAGGACAACGTGCGCTCGCCCAGCGGCATGGCCTTCGCCCTCGCGGCCCGAGAGCTCCTCGACGCGGTGCTGCCGGACGCCCCGCGGCCCGCAGGGCTGGCGGACCCGACCGACGTGTTCCCGCTGCTGCGGCGCACGCTGCGGCACGGTGCCCCCGACGGCGCGCGTGTCGCGCTGCTGTCGGCGGGGCCGGGCAGCTCCGCCTGGTACGAGCACCGCAGGCTCGCCGCGGGCGCCGGCCTGGAGCTGCTGACCGTCGGCGAGGTGCGCGTCGCCCGTGGCCGGGTAACGGATGCGGCGGGGGAGCCGCTGGACGTGCTCTACCTCCGGCTCGACCGGGAGCTGCGCGACATCGTCGACGTCGCGGGCGCCCGGATCGGAGAGCGGATCCTCGACGTCGCGGCGGCGGGAGGCGTCGTGCTCGTGAACGCCCCGGGAACCGGGGTCGCCGACGACAAGGCGATGTACGTCGTCATCCCCGAGCTGATCCGCTTCTACCTCGACGAGCACCCGCTGCTCGAGCCCGTCCCCACCTATCGGCTGAGCGATCCCGGCGAGCGGTCGGCGGTCATCGAACGGCTCGGCGAGCTCGTGACCAAGCCGGTCGACGGGCAGGGCGGTGCGGGGGTGCTCATCGGTCCCGTGGCGCCGGCCCGGGTCATCGCCGAACGCCGCGCGACGATCATGGCGGACCCGGCCGGCTGGATCGCGCAGGAGACCGTGCGGCTCTCCAGCCACCCCACCTGGACCGCCGGCGAGCTGGAGCCGCGGCGCGTCGACCTGCGGGTCTTCGCCTTCGTCACCGGCACCGCGCCCGAGGACGTGAGCCTCGCGCCGCTGGGGCTGACCCGGATGGCGCCGGCGACCAGCATGATCGTGAACTCCTCCGCCGGCGGCGGGGCGAAGGACACCTGGATCCTCACGGCCGAAGGAGACGACTGATGTGCGGGCTCGCGGGCGAGGTGCGCTTCGACGGCAGGGTCGCGGACGTGGGGGCGGTCGCGCGGATGACGGGATGCCTCGTGCACCGCGGCCCCGACGGCGAGGGCGTCTGGGGACGCGGGCCCGTCGCGCTCGGCCACCGCCGGCTGGAGATCATCGACCTCACCCCGGCGGGCGCGCAGCCGATGGTCGACAGCGCCCTCGGCCTCACCGTCGTGTTCAACGGCTGCATCTACAACTACCGGCAGCTGCGCGCCGAGCTCGAGCGCGCGGGCCACCGGTTCTTCTCCGCCTCCGACACCGAGGTCATCGGCAAGGCGTACGCGCAGTGGGGCGCCGCGTTCGTCGACCACCTGCTGGGCATGTTCGCGATCGTCATCGCGGAGCATGCCTCGGGGCGCGTCGTGCTCGTGCGCGACCGGCTCGGCATCAAGCCGCTCTATGTGACCGAGGACGCCCAGCGCCTGCGGTTCGCCTCCACGCTTCCCGCGCTCCTGGCGGGCGGCGGGGTCGACACCGCCGTCGACCGGGAGGCGCTCGCGTGCTATATGACCTTCCATTCGGTCGTCCCGGCACCGCGCACGATCCTCGCCGGGGTGCGCAAGCTGCCGCCCGCGACCATCCGTGTCGTCGAGGCCGACGGCAGCAGCCGGGAGCGGGAGTACTGGCGGCCCGAGTTCGCCCGGGACCCGCAGGCGCGCAGTGACGAGGAGTGGCAGGAGCAGGTGCTCGCCTCGCTGCGCACCGCGGTGGAGCGTCGGATGGTCGCCGACGTGCCGGTCGGCGTGCTGCTGTCGGGCGGCATCGACTCCAGTCTGGTGGTCGCGCTGCTCGCCGAGGCCGGACAGAGCGACCTGCAGACCTTCAGCATCGGGTTCGAGTCGGCCGGCGGCGAGTCGGGCGACGAGTTCGAGTACTCGACGCTGGTCGCCGAGCGCTTCGGCACGGCGCATCACCGCATCCCGATCCCCTCCGACCGTCTGCTGCCCGCCATCGACGGCACCGTCGCGGCCATGAGCGAGCCCATGGTCAGCCACGACTGCGTCGCGTTCTACCTGCTCAGCCAGGAGGTGTCCCGGTCGGTGAAGGTCGTGCAATCGGGTCAGGGCGCCGACGAGGTGCTCGGCGGGTACGACTGGTACCCGCCGCTGGCGGCCGTGCCCCGCGCCGACGCGGCCGAGCAGTACGCGCGGGTGTTCTTCGACCGCCGCTGGCCGGCGATGGGCGAGGTCCTGGCGCCCGACTGGATCGTCGAGGCCGACGTGCCGACGTCCTTCATCGCCGAGGCGTTCGCCCGCCCGGGCGCCCAGACCGCGGTGGACGCCGCGCTGCGCAACGACACGACCGTGATGCTGGTCGACGATCCCGTCAAACGCGTCGACAACATGACGATGGCGTGGGGGCTGGAGGCGCGGGTGCCGTTCCTCGACCACGAGTTCGTCGAGCTCGCCGGACGCATCCCGCCCCGGCTCAAGCTCGCCGACGGCGGCAAGGGCGTGCTCAAGCGCGCGGCGCGCGGCGTCGTGCCCGACGAGGTCATCGACCGCACCAAGGGCTACTTCCCGGTGCCCGCGATCCGCCAGCTGGCCGGTCCCTACCTCGAGCGGGTGCGCGAGGCGCTGACCGATCCGGCCGCCCGTGAGCGCGGCCTGTTCGTGCCTGCGACGGTGGAGCGGATGCTCGCCGAGCCCAACACGACCCGCACGACCCTCGGCTCCAACGCGCTGTGGCAGCTCGCGCTGCTGGAGATGTGGCTGCAGGAGCACACGGGCCGATGACCGTCGCATCGCCGGACGTCGAGGCCCTCGTCGGCGCGTGGGGCAGCTGGAGCCCCACGATGACCGCGGCCGGCGACCGGGTCGCCTACCTCAGCGACCGCGGCGGGGCGCCCTCCGTCTGGGTGCAGCAGGTCGGCGCCGGCGCGGCGGAGCCCTCCGAGATCCGGTTCACCGACGACCCGGTGGTCGGCGTGTCGTGGTCGGCGGACGGGGCGTGGCTCGCCTGCGCGGTCGCGCCCGGCGGCGGGGTGCGGCAGCAGGTGTGGGTCGTCCGGCCCGACGGCACCCACGCGCGCGTGATCGCCGGCACGCCGCAGCTGCACGCCGAGCTCGGGCCGTGGACGCGCAGCGGCCATCACGTCGTCGTGACGATCCCGCCGGCCGGCGTCGGCGAGCCCACCGCGTCCTACCTCGCCGACCCCGTCACCGGCGAGCTGCATCCGCTCTCTTCCGGCGCGCTCATCCACGTGCTCGACGTCTCGGTCGAGGAGCGGGTCGTGCTCCTGCGCGACGGCGAGCGCGGCCGGCACTTCTGCGTCGCCGTGGACCGCCTGGCCGGCACCGGCCAGGTGCTGACCGCGCCCGCGGCGACCGGCACGACCGAGTCCGGCATCCTCCGCCGCGCGCCGGCCGCCCACCCCGCCCCGCTCATGGCCTACCTCGTGACCGACGTCGGGCGGCCCCGCTCCCAGCTGCTCGCGGTGCCGCTCGGACCGTCCGCGGAGCGTCAGGAGGCGCAGACGCTCGCCGCCCGCGACGACGCCGAGCTGGAGGAGATCGACGCCGACGACGAGGGGATCGTCCTGCTCCTGGTGTGGAACGTCGCCGGGCGCACCGAGATGGAGCTCCTCGACACCCGATCGGGCGCGCGCACGCCGATCCGCGGGCTTCCGGGCACGGTGGCCGCCGAGGCAGTGCTCAGCCGCGACGGGCAGAGCGTCTTCGTCACGGTCGAGAGCCCGCGGCGTCCCCGCCGGATCTGGCGGTGCGAGCTCGCGACCTCCGTCTGGAGCCCGGTCTCGGCCGCGCCCCCCGAGCCAGGGCACGAGCCGGTCGAGCCGACCCTGGAGCGCTTCGGCAGCGAGGACGGCCGTGAGATCACCGGGTGGCTGTACCGGCCGCCCGGCGACTCGACAGGCTCCGCGCTGGTGTGGCTGCACGGCGGGCCGGAGTCGCAGGAGCGGCCCGGGTACTCCGCCCAGCACCAGGCGCTGACGGCGTCCGGGATCTGCGTGTTCGCGCTGAACGTGCGCGGCTCCTCCGGGTTCGGACGCGAGTTCGTGCACGCCGACGAACGCGAGCGGCGGCCCGCCGTCTTCGGCGACGTGCGCGCCGCCGCCCGCCACCTCGTGGCGCTCGGGGCCGCGCCGGCGGAGCGGATCGCCGTCGGCGGCAGGTCGTACGGCGGGTACCTGGCGCTGGCGATGCTCGCCTTCTCGCCCGGCGTCTTCTGCGCCGGCATCGACGTGTGCGGCATGAGCGACCTGCGCACGTTCTACCGCGACAGCGAGCCGTGGATCGCCGCCGCCGCGTATCCGAAGTACGGCCACCCGCACCGCGACCGCGCGCTGCTGCGCGCGCTGTCGCCCATGCGGGCGATCGACGCGGTCACCGTGCCGCTGCTCGTCGTGCACGGCGAGCACGACACGAACGTGCCGGTGGGGGAGGCGCGACAGGTCGTCGCGGCGCTGAGCCGGCGAGGCCGGCCGGTCACGTATCTGGAGCTCCCCGGGGAGGGGCACGAGTACCGCCGGCTCGCGAGCCGGGAACGGCTGCTGCGCGCCGTGCTCGACTTCGCCGCCGAGAGCATCGCCGGCGCGTGACCTGCTCCCGCGCCCGGCGGTCGCGCGCGGCGCGTGACCCGGCGGTCGCGCAATCACGGCGTCGTCGCAGGATCCCCGCCGTATCCTGCGACGACGGCGCCATCCTGCGCCGGGGGGACGCCGACGCTCCGACGGCGCTGAGGGCGGCGTCCCCCCGGCGCAGGAT
>JASGDW010000262.1:0-6539 GCA_047606965.1 Microbacterium sp. | reverse complement strand
TCTACGCCGCGCCGATCCTCGCCGACGCCAAGGGCTACGTCTGGTACTCGCCGACGCAGTTCGCCCAGTGGGGGGTCTCGGTGCCCACGACCTGGGACGAGCTGATGACGCTGACCCAGACGATCCAGCAGAAGACCGGATCCGCGCCGTGGTGCGCGGGCTTCAGCTCGGGCGACGCGTCGGGGTCGCCCGGCACCGACTGGATCGAGGACCTGGTGCTGCGTCAGTCCGGTGCGGACGTGTACGACCAGTGGGTCGCCGGAGACGTGACGTTCGCCGACGCGCCCATCCAGCAGGCCTTCGACACCCTCGGCACCATCCTGCTCGACCCGAGCTACGTCAACGCGGGCTTCGGCGACGTGACGAGCATCGACTCGACCGCGGTCGCGGATGTCGCGGCGAAGATCGCCGACGGCACCTGCGCGCTCACGCACCAGGCGTCGTCCCTCTCGTCGGAGCTCCTCGAGGTGACCGACGCCGACGGCGAGACCCCGACCATCGCGCCTGACGGCGACGTGTACGCCTTCCTGCTTCCCGGCCTCGAGGCGGGCGGCGACACGTACATGGAGGCCGACGGCGAGTTCGTCGCGGCCTTCTCCGACTCGGAGAGCGTCGAGGAGGTGCTCGAGTACATGACCAGCCCGGACTTCGCCGACGCCCGCGTCGCCCTGGGCGGTGTGATCTCCGCGAACAGGACCGCGGACGCGTCGCTCGCGTCCAGCGAGCTGCTGACCGAGGCGATGGAGACGCTGCAGGACCCGAACACGGTCGTCCGCTTCGACGCCTCGGACCTCATGCCGGCCGCGGTCGGATCGGGCTCGTTCCCGAAGGGGATGGTCGATTGGATCGACGGCACGTCCACCGCCGACGTCCTGGCACAGATCCAAGCGGGCTACGAGGGCTGACCCGGTGACACGCGGGCGGGTCGTCCGCCCACGGCAGGTCCCGCCGGTCCCGGGGACCACCGCGCGGCCGGCCGCCGCGGGGCGTCGGAGGCTTCTCTCCCCGCTCACGCGGCCACCCGGTCCCGTGATCCGGTAGCATCGGAGATACATCGTCGAATCGTTTCGACCCTTTTCCGCCCCCATCGCTTCCGAACGGTGTCCGTCGTGCTCGAATCCGCCCCGCGCCCCATGACCGGGGCGATCCGCACCCTGGGTGCGAACCCCCGGACCGCGCCGATCATGCTGCATCCCGGCGACGCGATGCCGGCCTGGCGTCGTCTCGTCTCGGTCGTGCTGCTGGGAAGCCTCACCGCGCTGGGACCTTTCACGACGGACCTCTACCTGCCCGCCTTCCCCGTGCTGCAGGCGGACTTCGACACGACCGCCGCGGTGATCCAGCTGACGCTCACCGGCACCATGATCGGCTTCGCCATCGGCCAGCTGATCGTCGGGCCGCTCAGCGACAAGGTCGGACGGCGCCGGCCGCTGCTGGCGGTGACCGCGCTGCACATCCTCGCCAGCATCGCCGCGGCCCTCGCCCCGGACCTGCCGCTGCTGGGGATCGCCCGCGTGCTCATGGGTGCCGGGGCGGCCGCCGGCATCGTCGTCGCCGCCGCGATCGTGCGAGACCTCTTCGGCGGCAAGCGCCTGGTCGTCATGCTGTCGCGGCTGGCGCTGGTCTCGGGGGTCGCCCCGGTGCTCGCCCCGCTAGTCGGGTCGTGGCTGCTGGGCGTCATGCCGTGGCGCGGCATCTTCGTGGTGCTCGCCGGCTACGGCGTGCTCATGCTCGCCTGCTCGGTCGTGCTGCTGCCCGAGACGCTGCCGGAGGCGCGCCGCCGCGAACGCGGCACGACCACCGTCTGGCAGCGCTACCGCAGCGTGTTCGGCGACCGCGTGTTCGTCGGCGTGCTCGTGATCGGCGGGATGGTGTTCTCCGGGCTGTTCTCCTACCTGTCGGCGTCCTCGTTCCTGTTCCAGGAGACGTACGGCTTCGACGCGCAGCAGTACGGTCTGCTCTTCGCCGCGAACTCGGCGGGCCTGGTCGTCGGCGTGCAGAGCGCCGCGCGCCTGGCCGCACGTTTCGGCCCGCAGTGGGTGCTCGCGTTCTCGACCGTCTCGCTGGCGCTCGCCGGCGCCGCCATCGTCGTCGCCGACCAGGCGGGCTGGGGGCTGTGGGGCACGGTGGTGCCGCTGTTCGTGTTCATGACCGGCTGCGGGTTCACGATGCCGTGCGTGCAGGTGCTCGCCCTGGACCGGCACGGCGACGCCGCCGGCACCGCCCAGTCGATCGTCGGCGCGGCGAACTTCGGCGTCGCCGGGCTCGTCTCGCCGCTCGTGGGCTGGCTCGCCGCGGACACCGGCATCACGGCGACCTCGATGGCCTCGGTCATGGTCGGCTGCGCAGTCGTCGCGGTGCTGGCGCTGTGGCTCATCGTGCGTCCGCGCACCGTGGCCCTGCTCACGCCCTGACCGGTTGCGGGCAGAATGAGGCGATGGACGCCGTCGCCCGCCCGCTTCCGCGTCTGCTGCTGCTCGGACTGGCACTGGTCGGCCTCGCGTTCGTGCTCGGCGCAGGGACGCTCACCCTCGGCGCGCCGCCGTTCGCCGTCGACGCCTGGTGGAACACGGTCGTCGGCGGCTGGCGGCATCCCGCGCTCGACGCCCTCGCCTACGCGCTGGACCTCGCCGGCGGGTTCTGGATCGGCGGGCTCGTCGTCACCGTCGTCGGCGCGGTCGCGCTGGCCCTTCGGCACCGGCCCCGCTCGGCGCTGTTCCTCGTGGCGGCCCAGGCCGGCTCGGCGCTGGCGGTCCAGGTGCTCAAGCACCTGTTCGCACGCGAGCGGCCCGAGGACATCCTCGTGCTCAGCGACTACGGGTCGTTCCCGTCCGGCCACACCGCGGCGGCGGCCACGCTGGCCACGGTCGCCGTCGTCCTGCTGCGCCGCTGGTGGGTCGTGGCGGCGGGTGCGGCCTGGGCCGTCGCGATGGCCTTCAGCCGCACCTTCCTGCATGCGCACTGGGCCAGCGACACGCTCGGCGGCGCCCTGGTGGGGGCGGGGGTGGGGCTGGCGGTCGCGGCGGCGTTCGCGCCCCGGCCGGGGCGGGACACCGCGGACCGCGCTGCGTCGTAGGCCGACGGTTTCCGCGTCTCCGTCCCGCCGGGGCAGGCTGCCGCAGGCATACCATCGGAACATGGCGACGAAGGCCCCGACCCACGACATCGACGAGGGCGAGCTCCGCGTCGGCGACCCGAAGAAGGTCGCCGTCGGCATCCCCGCCGTCGTGCACGCGCTGGAGACCGCCTACGCGCAGGCCGGCGTGGTGCGCAGCGCCCGCGCCCTGCTGCGCGTCAACCAGAGGGACGGCTTCGATTGCCCCGGCTGCGCGTGGCCGGAGACCGACCACCGGCACATCGCCGAGTTCTGCGAGAACGGCGCGAAGGCCGTCGCCGAGGAGACGACCCTCCGCCGGGTCGGGCCCGAGTTCTTCGCCGAGCACTCGGTCGCCGCGCTCCGCCAGCACGACGACTGGTGGCTGGGCCAGCAGGGGCGGCTCACGCACCCGATGATCCTCGACGAGGGGGCGAGCCACTACCGTCCGATCTCCTGGGACGATGCGCTGCGCGAGATCGCCGACGCGCTGCGGAGCCTCGACGACCCGGACGAGGCGATCTTCTACACCTCCGGCCGCGCCTCCAACGAGTCGGCGTTCATGTACCAGCTGCTGGTGCGGGGGCTGGGCACCAACAACCTCCCCGACTGCTCGAACATGTGCCACGAGTCCAGCGGGTCGGCACTGACGGAGACCATCGGCATCGGCAAGGGCACGGTCTCGATCGACGACATCCACGACGCGAAGCTGCTGATCGTCGCCGGGCAGAACCCCGGCACGAACCATCCCCGGATGCTCAGCGCCCTCGAGAAGGCGAAGCGGGGCGGTGCGACGATCATCGCCGTGAACCCCCTGCCCGAGGCCGGTCTCATGCGGTTCGAGAACCCGCAGACCGTCAAGGGCGCGCTGCTGGGCGGCACGCCGATCGCGGACCGGTTCGTGCAGATCCGGTCGGGCGGCGACCAGGCCCTGTTCCAGGCGATCGGCAAGCATCTGCTGGAGATCGAGGCGCGCGAGGGGGGAGTGCTCGACCGCGAGTTCATCGCCTCGCACACGAGCGGATTCGAGGAGTACCGGCGGGCGATGGCCGCCGCGTCCTGGGCGTCGTTCGAACAGGCGACCGGGCTGGCGGAGCCGGAACTGCGCGAGATCGCCGAGGCGGTGCGCGCCTCGCCGTCGACGATCGTGTGCTGGGCGATGGGCCTGACGCAGCACAAGCACTCGGTGCCGACGCTGCGCGACGTCGTCAACGTGCTGCTGCTGCAGGGCAACATCGGACGCCAGGGCGCCGGCGTGTGCCCGGTGCGCGGACACTCCAACGTGCAGGGCGATCGCACCGTCGGCATCTACGAGAAGCCGTCCGAGGCGTTCCTTCAGGCGATGGACGCCGAGTTCTCCTTCGCATCGCCCCGTGCCCACGGTCACGACGTGGTCGGCGCGATCCGGGCGATGGACGCCGGCAGGGCGAGGTTCTTCATGGCGCTGGGCGGGAACTTCGTCTCCGCGACCCCCGACACCGAGGTGGTCGAGCGGGCGCGGGCGAAGCTGGAGCTGACGGTGGAGGTCTCCACGAAGCTCAACCGCTCGCACGTCGTGACCGGCAGGCGTGCCATCATCCTCCCGGTGCTGGGCCGCACCGACCGGGACCTGCGCGGCGGCAAGGAGCAGCGCGTCTCGGTCGAGGACTCGATGGGAGCGGTGCACTCCTCGCGCGGGCGGCTCGCCCCGCCCCAAGGCGACCTGCTCAGCGAGGTCGCGATCATCGCCCGCATCTGCGGGCTGCTGTTCGGCCCTTCGACGGGAAACGTCCCGCACGCCGAGTGGGCGGCGCTGGAGAACGACTACGCGCTCATCCGCGCGCACATCGCGAACGTCGTCCCCGGGTTCGAGGACTACGAGCGGCGCATCGACAAGGGGCGCACGTTCTTCCTGCCCAACGGTCCGCGCGACGGCCGCCGCTTCGCCACGAGCGACGGCAGGGCGCGGTTCACCGTCAACGAGCTGGAGTACCCGCACATCCCGGAGGGTCGTCTCCTGCTGCAGACGCTGCGCTCGCACGACCAGTACAACACCACGATCTACGGCAAGGACGACCGCTACCGCGGCATCCACGACGGCCGCCGCGTGGTGCTGATAAACGCGGAGGACATCGCCGCGCTCGGCTTCGCCGACGGCGACCTGGTCGACCTCGTCTCGGAGTGGACCGGGCCCGACGGGCGGCTGCAGGAGCGGCGCGCCGGCGTGTTCCGGCTCGTCGCCTACTCCACCCCGCGCGGCAACATCGCCGCGTACTACCCGGAGACGAACGTGCTCGTCCCGCTGGACTCGGTCGCCGACGTCTCCGGCACGCCGACCTCGAAGGCCGTCGTCGTGCGCCTGGAGCACTCGCCCCGCGGCGAGGACCGCCCACAGTGCGCGGGAGCCGCCGTCTAGGCTGGGGCGATGCGGCGCGCCACGGTCATCACGGTCTCGGACCGGTCGGCGGCGGGCGTGCGGGAGGACGCATCCGGACCCGCCGCGGTCGCGCTGCTGCGCGACGCCGGCTGGGAGTGCGCGGACGCCGTGGTCGTCCCCGACGGCGCCGACCGTGTCGAGGCCGCGCTGCGGGCGGCGCTGACGACGGGCGCGCAGCTGATCGTGACCACGGGCGGCACGGGCCTCTCACCGCGCGACGAGACCCCCGAGGGCACCGCGCGCGTGATCGAGCGTGCGGTGCCCGGCATCTCCGAGGAGCTGCGGCGGATCGGCGCGGCGCACAAGCCGGCCGGTCTGCTCTCGCGTGGGCTCGCCGGCGTGGCCGGCGGCGCGCTGATCGTGAACCTTCCCGGATCGCCGGCGGCCGTGGCCTCCGGCGTCCCGGTGGTCCTGTCGGTCGCCGGCCACGTCGCCTCGCAGCTGGCCGGGGGTGATCACTGATGCCCCTCGTGCACGCGGCGATCACCGCGGAGCCCCTCGACCTCGCCGCCCACCTGTCGCTCGTCGCCGACGCGACGTGCGGGGCGGAGACCTCGTTCGTCGGCCGGGTGCGCGATCACGATCCGGACGCGGCGTCCGCCGTCGTGGCGCTGGAGTACTCCGCGCACCCCGACGCCGGGCGGATCCTCGGCGAGCTCGCGGCGCGCGCGATCGGCGACACCGGCGCCCGGGTGGCGGTGAGCCACCGCATCGGGCGGCTGCCCGTGGGCGAGGCGGCCGTCGTGATCGCCGTGGCCGCCGGCCACCGGGCCGAGGCGTTCGCGGTGTGCCGCGAGGTCATCGAGGAGATCAAACGCGCCCTGCCGGTGTGGAAGCGCCAGGTCGAGGCCGACGGCCAGGCCGTCTGGAAGGGTCTCGGCGGCTGATCCGGCTCGCCCCCGTCGAGGTGCGCCTGTGACACGTCGAGCCGTGCACGTACACGGAGACGAAACCCGTGGCGGCGGTCACCCGCCGGCGAACGGCGGCAGCACGTCGACGAGGGTGTCGGCGTGCAGCGCCGTGTCGTCG
>JASGDW010000261.1:0-4179 GCA_047606965.1 Microbacterium sp. | reverse complement strand
GCGCGATCGGCGCCGTGCCGCGCGACGACGAGCCGGCCGCGTCCGACGACGACGAGCCGGTCCCGGCTCCCCGGCCGCTGGCCGAGGATCCGGGCATCGCCGCGCTGCTCGCCTCGCGCAACGCCCGGCTCGCGCCGTTCTGGCTGAACCCGCAGGATGTCACCGGCGCAGGGCCGTTCGCCGGCCGCACCGCCGCGGTCGTGGACGCGGAGGACCGCTTCACCACGATGCTCGCGCACCAGCTGCGCCACCTGGGGTTGGAGGTCGCGGTCGTGCCCTGGTCGCAGGCCGGCGCCGGGATCCTCGAGGCGGCCGACCTCGTGGTCGCCGGGCCCGGCCCGGGAGACCCACGGGACGGCGGACAGCCCCGCATCGCCCGGATGCGCGAGATCGTCGCCTCGCGGCTGGAGGCGGGGGCCCCGCTGCTGGCGGTGTGCCTGAGCCACCAGATCCTCGCCGACCGGCTCGGCATCGCGCTCGCGCCGCTCGACCGGCCCCATCAGGGGCTGCAGCGCGAGGTCGACGTGTTCGGGCAGGCGGCGTCCATCGGCTTCTACAACACCTTCACCGCGCGGGTCGTGCCCGGCACCGTGCGGGTCGGCGACGCGGAGGTCTCCGCAGACCCGGTCAGCGGCGACGTCTCCGCGCTGCGCGGACCCGGTTTCGCCTCGGTGCAGGGGCACCTGGAGTCGATCCTGTCCCGCGACGGGATGACGACGCTCGAGCGCCTGGTCGCCCACGCCTTCGCCCCGGTCCCGGCCTGACCCGGCGCCGGGTCAGAACAGCGAGATCGGGTTCACGAGGTCGGCGACGATGAGGATCGCGCTCATCGCGATCAGCACCACCACCACGACGAAGGTCAGCGGCACGAGCCGGGCGGAGTCCACCGGCTTCGGCGGCGGCCGTCGGAACGCCTTCGCCCACGTCCGCTTCGCGCCGTCCCACAGCGCGATCACGACGTGACCGCCGTCCAGCGGCAGCAGCGGGATGAGGTTGAAGACGAACAGCGCGATGTTCAGCGACCCGAGCAGCCCGAGGATGTACTCGACCCGGTCGAGGATCGGGGCGTCGGAGGCCGCCGCCTCGCCCGCGATGACCCCGGCGCCGACCACGCTGAGCGGGCCGTTCGGATCCCGCTCGGCCCCGGTGAAAAGCGACACGGCGGTGTCGTACACCTTCGCGGGCAGCTGCACCATCACCCCGGCGACGGCGCCGACGTTCTCGAACGCCGTGGTCGTGCCCGACCAGATCGGCTCGCGCACGTACTCGGTCGTGGGGCGGATTCCGATGAACCCGATCTGCGTGGTCACGGTGTCGCCGTCGTCGTCGGTGGTCGCCCCGTCGATCGCGACGGGCGTGATCTCCAGCGTCAGCTCGGCGTCGTCGCGCTCGACGACGAGCGTGAGCCGCTGCCCGGCGGAGGCTTGGATGATCGCCGAGGCGTCGGCGAAGGTCGACACGACGGTGCCGTCGATCGAGACGATGCGGTCGCCCGCCTCCAGCCCGGCCGTCTCGGCGGGGGTGGTGCTCGACGCGCAGTCGGAGGAGGTGCTGGAGACGGGGACGCAGTCGCTGAGGGAGGCGATCGTGGCCGTGGCGGTCTGCACCCCGATGCCGGTGAGCAGGATCGTGAAGATGACGATCGCCAGCACGAGGTTCATGACCGGGCCGCCGAGCATGACGATGATGCGCTTGTGGACCGGCAGCCGGTAGAACACCCGGTCGTCGTCGGGACCCTGCAGCGTCGCCTCGTTCGATGCGCGCGCATCCTGCATCATCGTGGCGAAGAAGCGGCCGGGCGTGCGCCGGGCGTGCTCCCGGCCGGCCGCGGCGACCTCCGCCGGCGCGCCGACCGGCACGGCGTCCGCCTCGCCGACCTCGTCGGCACTCTCGGCGACCTCCGCCGGCGGGTACATGCCGGCCATGGAGATGTAGCCGCCGAGCGGTATCGCCTTGACGCCGTACTCGGTCTCGCCCTTCCGGCGGGAGAACAGCGTCGGGCCGAACCCGATCATGTACTGGCCCACGCGCACCCCGAAGAGCTTGGCCGGGACCAGATGCCCCAGCTCGTGGAGCGCGATCGAGACGGCGAGCCCGACGACGAGCACGGCGACGCCGACGACGAAGGCGAGAACGGTCACGCTCCCACGGTAGCGACCCTCGCCTTTGAACCGGCCGTACACGGCTCCGCGGTGCGGCCCCGCCCGTCTGCTTGAATGGAAGCCCATGCCCGAGACGCCCCCGAACCTGCCGCCCGTGCTGCGGCCGGACGATCCGCCGCACAGGAGCCTCGCCGAGCTCGTCGCGCGCGGCCACGTCCGCGTGGTCGGCGACGTCGAGGGCGTCGAGCTCACCGGCATCACGCTGGCCACGGCCGACCTCCGCCCCGGCGAGGCGTTCGTCGCCCTGCGGGGCGCGAACCGTCACGGCGCGGAGTTCGCCGCCGAGGCGGCCGCCAAGGGCGCCGTCGCGGTCATCACCGACGAGGCCGGGGCGCGGCTCGCCGCGGCCTCCGGGCTCCCGGTCGTCGTCGGTGCCGACCCGCGCGCCCGGCTCGGCGCGCTGTCGGCGTGGGTGTACGGCACCGGACCCGACGACGACCTGCCGCTGCTGCTGGCGACCACGGGCACCAACGGCAAGACGAGCGTGTCCCACCTGCTGGAGGGCGTCCTCGGGCAGATGGGCGTGGTGACCGGGCTCTCCTCCACCGCGGAACGGCACATCGCCGGCGAGGTCATCGTGTCCCGGCTGACAACTCCCGAGGCCAGCGAGTTCCATGCGCTGCTCGCGCTCATGCGCGAGCGCGGCGTCGAGGCCGTCGCCGTGGAGGTCAGCGCACAGGCCCTCAGCCGGCACCGGGTCGACGGCATCCTGTTCGACGTCGCCGGCTTCACGAACCTGACGCACGACCACCTCGACGACTACGCGGACATGGCCGAGTACCTCGAGGCGAAGCTGCCGCTGTTCGGGCCCGACCGCTCCCGGCGCGCGGTGGTCTGCCTCGACTCTGCGGCCGGCGCGGAGGTCGTGGCCCGGGCCGGGGTGCCGGTCGCGACCATCGGCACGCCCGCGATCGCCGTGGACCCGGATGCCGCCGCCGCGGCCGACTGGACGGTCGAGATCCTCGAGGAGCGCCGGGACGGCACGAGGTTCGCCCTCGCCGGGCCGCCCGGCCGCATCGAGACCACGGTTCCGGTGATCGGGCGGCACATGGCCGCCAACGCCGGGCTCGCGATCGCCATGATCCACGCCGCCGGCTACGGCTGGGACCGGATCTTCGCGGCGCTCGACGGCGGCCGCATCGACGCCTACCTGCCCGGCCGCACCCAGCTCGTCTCCGGTGAGCGGGGCCCCGCCGTGTACGTCGACTTCGGGCACTCCGCCGACGCCTTCGAGAAGACGCTCGCGGCGGTGCGCCGCGTCACGCCCGGAAGGGTGGTGTTCCTCTTCGGCGCCGACGGCGACCGCGACGCGACGAAGCGGCACGACATGGGCCGCACCGGGGCGCTGGGCAGCGACATCCTGATCGTCACCGACCACCACCCGCGCTTCGAGGACCCGGACGCGATCCGTGCGACGCTGATCGAAGGCGCGCGCCGGGCCCGGCCGGATGCCGACATCCGCGAGTTCTCACCGCCCGAGCGTGCGATCCGGGAGGCGGTGGGGCTCGTCGGCTCCGGCGACGCGATCCTGTGGTGCGGGCCCGGGCACCAGGACTACCGCGACATCCGCGGGAGCCGCACGCCGTATTCGGCGCGCGAGCTCGCCCGCCGCGCGCTGCGCGACGCCGGCTGGCCCGTGCCCGAGCCGCGCTGGCCGGTGCCCTACCCCGAAGGCGGCACCCCCGACTCGGACCCCGAGCGTCCCTCCCGCTGAGCCGGGCGGCGCGGTACGCGTCCGGTCCTCACCCCTCGCCCCGCGAGGTGGTCGCCTCCCCGCCCCGGTAGCGGCCGTCTGCGCCCGCCTTCCCGGCCTGCATGTCCCAGTTCGGCGCGCTATGGGCGGGTCATAGCGCGCCGAACTGGGACATACACCGCACGGGGACGGGCGATCAGGACGTCAGTGGGCGGCGATGGCGGCGTCGGCGGCGCGGCGCGCCCAGGCCTCGGCGTCCGCCAGTGACTCCCGCGTGAGCCCCGCGGGCGGCTCGTGCGCCTCGACGATGCGCTCGATCGTGTC
>JASGDW010000260.1:0-5662 GCA_047606965.1 Microbacterium sp. | reverse complement strand
TGTCCGTCGCGATCAACGGCGAGGTCGTCGGCACCGACAACCTGCGCAACATGTCGTGGTCGTTCGAGGAGATGCTCGTGCACGCCTCCCGCGACGCCTGGGTCGGCGCGGGGGACGTGCTGGCCACGGGCACCGCGTCGCAGGGCGCGCTCTCCGAGCGGTGGTCCCGCGCCGGCGGCGAGCTCGTGATCCCGCCGCTGCAGGTCGGCGACGTCGTCACCATGACCGTCGAGGGGCTCGGCACGATCGAGAACCGCGTCGCCCCGACCGCGAGCCCCGGATACACCGTGCCGCCCGCTCGTCGCACCTACGGCCCCGACCGGCTCTGAGCCCGATGCGCGCCCCGGCGCCGTGAGCCGGGCCGCGCGGGGCGGCGAGGTCGACCTCGTCACCGTGCCGGACGTCTCCCGGCGTCTCGACCGAGCCCCTTCCGCCCGGGGCGATCGGCTCGACGGGCCCGTTGCCCGCCGCCGTGGTCGCATCCGCCGGCGTTCCCTCAGCGACCGGGTGGGCCCGGCATGCGCAGCACATCGGCCCAGCGGGCCGGGTCCGCGGTGCCGGTGGGAAGGACGACGATGCGCGCCCCCGGCCGCAGGGCGGATGCCGGGTCCGCGTCCACGATGAGGTCGAAGTTCTCGACGCGTCCGTCCGAGAGCTCCGCCTCGACGTGCGTGCCCAGATCGAGCCAGCCGAGCAGCGTGGTGCCCGGCCGCAGCTCCACGCCGTCGGTGCGCATCCGGGTCGCCCGTTCGAGGTCGGCGGGCGCGCCCGCGGGGTCGACGAGGACGACCTCCCAGCCGCGGCGGGCGAGAGCGCGGGCCACGACGGCGCCGGTGCCCCCGGGATCGATGACGAGCACGGTGGGGAGGATCATTGCGGTGTGCGCTCCTGGACGGCGGCAGCGTCGTCGCTGCGTCCCCCCGACGCTAGGCGGGTGGTGGGGTCGGCGGAACAGGAGATGTGCGATGGCTCCCATCGCCCCGGTCGCGGGTCTGCTCGGGCAGACTCAGCCCACCGCGAGCGCCGCGGTCACGCGCTCACGGAACCACACGTGCACCGGATCTGTGTCGTGGCTCGGATGCCACCACAGCTTCAACGCGATCCCCACCGAGCCGAAGGGCGCGTCCACCCCGACCGTCCCGGTGACCGGGCCGAGCCGTTCGGCCAGGGTGCGGGGCACAACCGCGACCAGGTCGGTCCCCGCCACCACCGAGGGCAGGGGGAGGAACGACGAGGTCGTCACCCGTGGCTCGCTCCGGTCGATCTCCAGCTCGCGCAGGCGCCTGTCGGCGGGGGTGAAATGCAGGCGCCCGAACCGGGCCACCGCCTGCGGCAGCGCGACGAAGTCCTCGAGCGACAGGACGCCGTCGCGCAGCGCCGGATTTGCGGCGTCCACCAGGCAGACGTAATCGTCCTCCAGCAGCGCCTCGTGCGGGCCGTCGATCCCGATGCCGGGCACGGTCACGACGAAGTCGTGGCTCACGAGGTCGCGCTCGCTCTCCATCGGCCGCTCGGGAAGCGGCAGCAGCTCGACCTGGATGCCGGGCGCCTCGGCCAGCACGGCGGCGATCGCGTCGCGCAGCCGCATGATGCCGTAATCGGTGATCATGAGGGTGAGCGTGCGCACCGCCGCGGCCGGATCGGGCTCGGGGTCGTTCGAGAGCACGCGCTCCAGCAGGGGGACGGTGGCCTGCACCTGCGGCAGCAGCAGCCGGGCGAACGGCGTCAGCTCGTAGTCGCGGCCCACGCGCACCAGCAGCTCGTCGTTGAACACGGCCCGCAGCCGGGACAGCGCCGCGCTCATCGATGACTGGCCGAGCTGCACGCGCTGACCGGCGCGGGTGACGTTCGCCTCCTCGAGCAGGGCGCGCAACGGGATGAGGAGGTTGAGGTCATAACCGCCGTTGGCCATGACCACATGCTATCGACCGGCGAGTGCGGACGATGACAGGTATCCTCGTCGCGCCGTTCCACGGGCTGCGGCCCCTCTCTAACGTGGAGGGCGTGCGTGCCGCACGCCGACGATGGAGGAGACCGACGATGACCCGCCCGATCGCGCCCGTGGCCGCGCACGGACATGGCGTCGTCCGGATCCCGGGCCTCGGCCGCCGGCGGCGTCGCGGTGGCGCCGGCCCGGGCCGGGTGGCTGGTGCTGCGTCCTCGTCCGGGCCGCGTCGCGACGGCGTCCGAATCCGCTGCGCATCACGGTGGTGCGCGCATGACAGAAGGAGGATCACATGGGTCGTCTTGAGGGCAAGGTCGCCCTGATCACAGGGATCGGCGGCGGCATGGGCCGCGCCGCGGCGTTGCGTTTCACCGCGGAGGGCGCCCGGGTCGTCGGCTGCGACCTCTTCCCGGACGGGGCGGAGGAGACGGTGCGACTGGTCCGTGACGCCGGCGGCGAGATCACCAGTTTCGCGCCCGTCGAGCTGTCGGACGCGGTGGCGGCGGCGCGGTGGGTGGATGCCGCGGCCGAGATGTACGGCGGTGTCGACATCCTCTACAACAACGCCTCGTCGCCCCGGTTCGGGCCGATCGACGAGATCTCGGTCGAGGACTGGGACTTCGTCATCGACAACGAGCTGAACCTCGTGTTCTATGCGACGCGCGCGGTGTGGAAGCACCTGAAGGCGCGCGGCGGCGGCGTCGTGGTCAACGTCGGCTCGATCGCGGGCACCCGCGGGGTGGAGTTCATGCCCCAGAACGCCCACGGCACGGCGAAGGCCGGCGTCATCAACCTTACCCAGCAACTCGCGGTCGAGGGCGGCCCGCACCGCATCCGCGCCGTGTGCGTGAGCCCGGGGTTCACCGTCACGCCCTCGACGGCGTGGCTCGTGGACTCCGGCCCGCAGCCGTTCAAGGACAACATCGCCCGCATCCCGCTCGGCCGGGTCGGCCGGCCCGACGACATCGTCAACGCCGCGCTGTTCCTCGCCTCCGACGAGGCGTCCTGGATCACCGGCATCAACGTCGTGGTCGACGGCGGCGGCTCCGTGCTCGGTTGATGCGGAGCGGAAGAGCGATCGCCGACCTATCGCCGGAGCAACGCATCCGGCGTGGAGACGGGAATCCGAAGCATGGACGGGTTCCGTGGCATGCTGTCCTTCGTAACTTTCGTAATAGTACTATTAGGGGTGAACCCGGCCGAGCCGAGAGGAGCGTGAAAGATGAGCACAGCGGACACGCACGATGTCGTCTCTCCCGGAACGGATCGAACGGATCAGTATGCGACGGTGCTCAGCTTCATCGACGCGCACATACAACGCCGCGGCTCGGCTCCTGCCGCGGGGTTCTTCCTCAGCGGGAGCGCTGAGAACGATCGGGTGGAGCTGAGCGAGCCGGTCTACGTCGTGCTGCGTCAAACTCTCGAGGCTCTCAGCCGGGGACAGTCGGTGAGCATCGTCGCCCGCGACCAGGAGATCACGACCCAGCAAGCCGCGGAGATCCTCGGCATCAGTCGTCCTACCGTTGTCCAGCTCATCGACAAGGGCGAGCTTCCGGCGCACGTGCCAGGGTCGGTCCGGCGCAAGCTGCGTCTGACGGACGTGCTCCGCTATCGGGAGACCATCCGCGAGCGCCGGAACCGGTTCATCGCCGATACCTCCGAGCAATACGGAGATCTCGCCCCGACCGAGGTCGACTCGCTTCTGGACGACGCCCGCCGGCACGTCGTCTGACGCACCGCATCGTGTACCGTGCCGTCCTCGACACCTGCGTGCTGGTTCCCGATCTGCAAAGGGACTTCCTCCTCCAGCTCGCGGCCGAAGAGGCCTACACGCCTCTATGGGGCACCGGCATCCTCCACGAGCTCGACTACGTCCTTGCCGCTCTCGCACAGCGGCGGCGGCTGGCTGCGGATTCGGAACGGCGCCGGCACCTCTTCGACCGTATGCGGGAGGCGTTTCCCGGGGCCCTGATCGACGCCCCCAAGTCGGATGACGCAAACCCGTACGGGTTGAACGACCCCGGTGACAGCCACGTCGCGCACGCTGCGATCATCGGGAAGGCCGACGCCATCGTCACCGACGATCGGCGTGCAGGGTTCCGCGCTGCTCCTGCGCTGATCGCCGCACACATCGATGTGCTGCATCCGCACGAGTTCGCCGCTCACACGGTAGCTGCATACCCCATCGCGGGACTTCGCGCCGTCCGAGCGCTCAGCGTCCGGCGCAACGTTGTCGTCGCGGACATCCTCGACGTGCTTCGCGTCCGCTACGGGATGGTCGAAGCCGCCGCCCTGATCTCGGCGGCGCGCGCGGTCGTAGGCTGTGCGGGGTGACGCATGCAGACGAGGTGTACGGCATCCTCCGCGGGCGGATCGTGGCGTTCGAGCTGCCGCCGGGCTCACGGATCAGCGAGCGCACCCTCGCGGCATCGCTCGGGTACGGGCTGACGCCGGTGCGCGACGCGCTGGCCCGTCTCGAGCTCGAGAGGTTCGTCGAATCGGTGCCCCGGGTGGGGACGCGCGTGACGCGCCTGGGCGTGTCGGACATGCTGGAGATCCTCGACAACTGGGCCGTGCTGTGCGCCGAGATCTACTGGCAGGGGGTGGTGCGGCTGTCGCCGGAGCAACGACGGGAAGTGATCGCCCTGGGCGGTCGCACCGAACGGCTTCGGGCCGCATCCACGCCGGAAGCGGGCGGATGGACCTCGCCGGTCGCCGCCGCCTACGAACTGCTCGCGGCCGTGTCGGGCAACCGGCGGCTGCGCGACATCGCGATGCACGCCGAGGCGGAGATGCAGCGTGTCTTCGCCCTGCTCGACCTGGCCCCCGACGCCCGGCAGGGTCTGCGTGAGATCGGGCTCCCTCCGTTCCCCTCCCTCGACCCGCAGCGGGTGGACGAGGACGTCGCCTCGATCGGCGACTTCCACCGGCGCACGCGCCGGCTGATCCTGCGCTTCGCGGCGCACTGGCCCGACGAGCAGCCGCGGACGGAGATCGGGCCCTCCAGCCGGGACTGAGCCCGCCGGACAGACGGTGCCGATCGCGCTGTCAAGGGCGTCCGCTCGATGGTAGGAATCGTCCGCGACGCCGTTGCTCCGCTCGAAGGCGAGGGTCGAGCATGATGCTGCAATTGCAGAATTCATAGTCGATTCTGACGCAATGATGCGACTGATTCTCGGCTTTATGAACAACGCACTCAATGAACATCGAGCAATGGAGTTCGAGGAAATCATGAACGAGCAACAGCAGTACCGGCGGTCTCTCGCCGGGCACATCAACCGCTGGCGGCGCCCGCTGATCGGCGCGACGGCGACGGCCGCGGTGGTCGCAGGCGCCCTGGTGCCGTCGACGGTCTTCGCGGTGCAGCACTCCGGGGCGGAGTCCGGCGTCGTGGCGACGAGCACCGTCGTCACCGAGGACGAGACGCCCGTCATCACGCGAGACGAGATGACCCAGATCGTCGACGACCTGCTGCAGTCGATGCAGGACAAGGACTGGGAGGACGTGCCGACGGCGTCGCTCTACACGGCGACCGAGAACGCGCACGCCGCCTCGCTGGAGATGATGACCTCCTTCCGCACGTTCACCGAGGTCGACGACCCGGCGCTGCTGGCGATCGACACGGTCAACGGCCAGGCGTACTTCGCGACGTCGGCCAGCGAGGGCAACGACGACACGAAGGCGATGCTCTGGGGCCGGGTCAAGGTCGTCGACGAC
>JASGDW010000259.1:0-6362 GCA_047606965.1 Microbacterium sp. | reverse complement strand
CGAACGTGCCCTCGGCAGCGGGGTCGTGCAGGGCGAGGTGCGCCGGCTCGCCGGCCCGCAGCGGCCGGCCGTGCCCCGCGAGGCGGCCGATGCGCGCCGGGGTGCGGCTCATGACCCGGGCGACGTCGGCCCAGGTGAGCAGGCCGGTGTCGACGCAGGCCTGCTGCACCACGCGCAGCGCGCTCTCCAGGCCCACCATGCCGTTGGCCGCCGCCGCCCACTCGCAGGCCTTGGACTCGTGCGGATGCGGGGCGTGGTCGGTCGCGACGATGTCGATCGTGCCGTCGGCCAGGCCCTCCCGCACCGCCCGCACGTCCTCGTCCCGGCGCAGCGGCGGGTTGACCTTGAAGCGGGCGTCGTAGCCGCGGGCGAGCTCCTCGGTGAGCAGCAGATGGTGCGGGGTGACCTCGGCGGTCACGTTCACGCCGCGCCTCTTCGCCCACCGGATGATGTCCACCGAGCCGGCGGTCGACAGGTGGCACACGTGCAGGCGGGAGCCGACGTGCTCGGCCAGCAGCACGTCGCGGGCGATGATCGACTCCTCCGCCACCGCCGGCCAGCCGGCCAGCCCCAGCTCGGCCGACACGGTGCCCTCGTTCATCTGGGCTCCCTCGGTCAGCCGCGGGTCCTGCGCGTGCTGGGCCACGACGCCGTCGAACGCCTTCACGTACTCGAGCGCGCGGCGCATGATCAGCGGATCCCAGACGCAGGACCCGTCGTCGCTGAAGACCCGGACCCGGGCGCGGGAGCGGGCCATGGCGCCCAGCTCGGCCAGACGCTCGCCCTTCTGCCCGACCGTCACCGCGCCGATCGGCTGCACCGTCGCGTAGCCGGCGGCCTCGCCGAGGGCGAGCTCCTGCTCCACCACGCCGGCGGTGTCGGCGACCGGTGACGTGTTCGGCATCGCGAACAGCGCCGCGAAGCCCCCCGCGGCCCCCGCCTGCGAGCCCGTGAGGATCGTCTCGCTGGCCTCGTAGCCGGGCTCGCGGAGGTGGGTGTGCAGGTCGACGAGGCCCGGCAGCGCCACCAGCCCCCCGGCGTCCACGACGGTCGCGCCCCTCCGGCTCACGCCGAGGCCGATCTCGGCGATAGCCCCGTTCTCGAGCAGGATGTCCGCGGCCTCTCCGCCTTCGATCGTCGCTCCCCTGAGGAGGAAGGTCTCGCTCATCGTGCGTCCTCCTTCCCGTCGCGTTCGCCCGCCAGCAGCAGGTACAGCACGGCCATCCGCACCGACACACCGTTGGTCACCTGTTCCCGCACCGTCGACCGGGGCGAGTCCGCCGCATCGGCCGAGATCTCCAGCCCTCTGTTCATGGGACCGGGGTGCATGACAATGCTATCGGCCGGCAGCGCCGCGAGCCGCGCGGCGTCCAGCCCCCAGGCCCGGCTGTACTCGCGTTCGGTGGGGAAGTACGCCGCCGTCATCCGCTCGAGCTGGATGCGCAGCATCATGAGCGCGTCGGGACCCGCGGCGATCGCCGCATCCAGGTCGTACTCGACCGTGGCGGGCCAGGCGGACACGTCCTGCGGGATGAGCGTCGGCGGGCCGACGAGGGTGACCTCCGCGCCGAGCGTGCGCAGCAGCCACACGTTCGAGCGGGCGACACGCGAGTGCAGGATGTCGCCGACGATCGCGACCCGGACGCCGTCGAGGTCGCGGCCGCGACTGTCGGCGCCGAAGACGCGCTTGCGGATCGTGAACGCGTCCAGCAGCGCCTGGGTGGGGTGCTCGTGCGTGCCGTCGCCGGCGTTGACGACGCCCGCGGTGATCCAGCCGCTCGTCGCGAGGGTGCGCGGGGCGCCGGAGGCGCCGTGACGGATGACGACCGCATCCGCCCCCATCGCCTGCAGGGTCTGCGCGGTGTCCTGCAGCGACTCGCCCTTGGAGACCGAGGAGCCCTTGGCCGAGAAGTTGATCACGTCGGCGCTCAGGCGCTTCGCCGCGGCCTCGAAGGAGATGCGGGTGCGGGTGGAGTCCTCGAAGAACAGGTTGACCACGGTCTTGCCGCGCAGGGTCGGGAGCTTCTTGATCTCGCGGCTCTGCGTGTCGGCCATGTCCTCGGCGACGTCGAGGATGCGCAGCGCCCGGGCGCGCCCGAGCTCCTTGGTGTCGAGCAGATGCCGCATCAGTCGCGGCCCTCGATCGTGACGGCCTCGTCGCCGTCGACCTCCGTGAGACGCACGTTCACGCGCTCGTCGCGCGCGCTGGGCAGGTTCTTGCCGACGAAGTCGGGACGGATCGGCAGCTCGCGATGGCCGCGGTCGACGAGGATCGCGAGCCGCACCGCGGCGGGCCGCCCGATGTCGCCGATCGCGTCGAGCGCCGCGCGGATGCTGCGTCCGCTGAAGAGCACGTCGTCCACGAGCACGACGGTCCGCCCCTCGATCCCCCCGGCCGGGATGCGGGTGCGCTGCGGGGTGCGGGTCGGATGCTTGGCGAGGTCGTCGCGGTACATCGTGACGTCGAGCGCGCCGACGGGGACGCCGGTGCCGGCGAACTCGGCGATCAGCGAGGCGATGCGCTCGGCGAGGGTGACGCCGCGGGTCGGGATGCCGAGGATCACCAGATCGTCGGGGCCCTTGTTCGACTCGAGGATCTCGTGCGAGATCCGAGTCAGCGCACGGGCGATGTCGGCTTCGTGCAGCACGGTGCGCGTGCTCATCCGCCGCTCCCTTCTCCGCCTCTCGGACGGTGTTAAAGGTTGCTTGTGGTGCACGTCCACCCTACCCGACCGCGCCCCGCGCCGCCCACCCCGCGCCGCGGCCCCGCGCCCACCGCCCCGTGATCCGCGAGACTGCATCCGACGGCCGAGACTGCACGTCTTAGATGCTGTTTCGGACGGCGGATGCAGTCTCGCGGGCGGCCGCCTCGGGCGCGGCCTCCCGCGGGCACGCCCCGGACGAGGGTGCGTACCGCGCGCGGAGCTCAGCCGGCGGCGGTCGCCGCCTCGAACAGGGCGTCTTCGACCGGGTGGGAGCGGATGGGGTGACCCTGCGTGGTGAGGCATCTGCCGCTGCGCAGGTCCCAGCTCCAGTCGTGCAGCGAGCAGGTGAGCACGCCGTCCTCGATCCTGCCGGTCTTGGTGAGGTCGGCGCGCAGGTGCGGGCAGCGGCGCTGCACGACCCAGTCGCCGATCTGCGCGTCCTCGGCCTGGTCGCTCTGCTCCGCGTACCAGTTCTCGACGTACTCGATGCGGTCCCGGGACAGGCACTTCAGGAACGTGGTGAGGAACTCGTTGAACTTGCCGCTGCGGCCGACGTCGAACTGCATCGACAGGAAGATCGAGTTGGACCAGTCGATCTCGTGGTCGGCGATGTTGGTGGAGACCAGGTCGGCGGGGATCGTGTACCAGTACACGCACTCCTCCCCCGCATACTCCCGCACCTTCGCCTTCGGGAAGTCGACGACCATGTCCAGCTCGCCGATGCGGAACCGCACGTTGCCGCCCACTCCGTTCCGGATCGTGCGGGCCCGGCGCAGCAACGGCTCCCACCACTGCTTGATCGCATCGAGCATCTCGGCCGGATCCAGCACGGGTGCCCGCCGCGCTTCCTCGGCCCGCACCTCGTCCTGCCGGCTGTCGCGCTGCTCGGCGAGGTAGGTCCACTTGTCGGCGAAGATCCGCTCGATCTCCGCGTCCGTGTACAGGGTCTGCGTGATCTCGATCTGCCCGCCGCTGAGGTCGACCTGCGTGCCCGGCACGAACAGGTACCCCTTCTGCTGCGGTCGCTGCTCGCGCATGTACGCGAGGAACTGCGCCTGATCGGTGAAGATCGAGTCATCTTCGAGCCCCCAGCCGTTGAAGCGGAACAGCTCCTCGCGCAAGAACATCGGCGGCCCCGCCATCGGGAACACGTGCTCGGCGTCCACCTTCTCGATGTAGTACATCGCCCGCTTGTTCTGCGCGTCGCGCTTGAGGCGGGCGAAGTTCTGCTTCGCGTCCTGCGGCAGGTCGTAGACCATGGGCCACCAGATCGCGCCGGAGGTCTGCGTGAAGTACGCGTCGGGCTTGGAGAACGCCAGCAGCCTCTCCAGATCCAGCGGGTGGGAGTCGTTCTGGTTCAGGATGCTGGCGGCGCCGTCGTCGACCGACAGCGACGAGTCGCCGACCGGGCCGTCGCTGGGGGCGCGCAGCGGCGTGATCATGATCTTCAGGTCCCCGTACTCCAGGGGCACGCCCGCCTGCGTGTAGACGATGTTCTCGTAGCCCAGCGCCCGCAGATCGCTCTCCAGGTCGTCGGTCGGGTAGTCGGGCAGCAGCACCGGGATGTCGCTGCGCACATAGCGCCGCAGCATCCTCGGGTCGAAGTGGTCGCGATGCCGGTGCGAGATGTACAGGAAGTCGGCGGCGCCGAACCGCTCCCAGTCCAGGCCCCGGTTGTCGGGGAAGGGGAACCACGAGCCGAAGAAGGAAGGACCGATCACCGGGTCGCACAGCACGCTCCCGCCCGCCGTCTCGATGAACATCCCGGCATGCCCGAGACCCGTGACCCGCATACGGTTCCTTTCCCGTCGAACGTCTCCCGAGTCTACGCGGACGCCCCTGAGACGGATCGGTGCGCCGCCGTGAGAAAAGGGGCGGGCGCCGTGCGTGCCGGGTAGATCGTGCCGTGCGCGCAGCCGGTGCAGCCGGAGCGGTCGTGGGGAGCGCCCTGGTCTGGCCGGAGTGGATCCACTGGCGCGCGAGCAGACGCGGTCTCTGTCCGTCGGCGGTGCCGAGAAGGCGCACGCCTGCCTGCGGCTGCAGAGGCCGAGCCTCGGCGAGCGGCTCGTCGCGACCCGGGACGACCGCGTCGGGGAGATCCTCGCGCTCAAACCGCGTGCGGCCGTATTCGGGCTCAGGGCTCTGCGCCGGGTGCCGGGTGCCGGGCTGAACAAGGCCCTCGGTGGCGGGATTCGGAAATGTGGCGGGATTCGGAGGGGATGCAGCGAAAGCCTCCGAATCTCGTCGCATCTCCGAATCCGATGACGCACACACCCGCGGACATGCACGCACCTCCGAACTCGGTGAGCACACACCCGCGGATGCGGTGACGCGCACGTGCGGATTCGATGACGCGCACCCGCGCACAGCCCCCCAGTCCGGGAGCCCGGCCTACGGCTCGACGAGACCGCGGATGTCGTCGGCGGTCAGCTCCTGCCCGAACAGCGCGTCGTCGTCGACCACCGCCTGGAACAGCCGCGCCTTGCGCCGCTGCAGCGCGAGCACCTTCTCCTCGATCGTGTCGGCGGCGATCAGGCGGTACACGATCACGGTGCGGGTCTGCCCGATCCGGTGCGAGCGGTCCACGGCCTGCGCCTCGGCGGCCGGGTTCCACCACGGGTCGAGCACGAACACGTAGTCGGCCTCGGTGAGGGTGAGCCCGAACCCGCCCGCCTTGAGGCTGATCAGGAACGCCGGCGCCGTGCCGCGACGGAACCGGTCGATGACCTCGCCGCGACGCCGGGTGGAGCCGTCGAGGTACTCGTGCTCGATGCCGGCGGCCGTCAGCCGGTCTGCGACCAGAGCGAGGAAGGAGGTGAACTGGCTGAAGATGAGCGCCCGGTGCCCCTCGGCGGTGACCTCCGCGAGCCGGTCCAGCAGGGCGTCCGCCTTGCTCGAGCCGATGCCAGCGTGACGCCGGTCGACGAGCACGGGGGCGAGGCTCAGCATCCGCAGCAGGGTGAGCGAGCGGAACACGATGAACCGGTTGCGGTCGAGGTCGTCGAGCAGCCCGAGGACTTTCTGCCGCTCCCGCTGCAGCACCCGGTCGTACAGCGCGCGGTGCGAGGGATCGAGCGCGACCCGCAGCTCGAGCTCCTGCTTCGGGGGCAGCTCCGCCGCCACCGCCTCCTTGGTGCGCCGCAGCATGAACGGCCGGATGCGGCGGCGCAGCCGGGCCAGCCGCGCCGCGCGGAACGGACCGGCCTCGGCGTTCTCGGGCACCCTGCCCCGTTCGATCGGCTGCACGTACTCCTCGCGGAAGCGCCGGGCGGAGGGGAACAGCCCGGGGGCGGTGAGCGAGAGCAGAGACCACAGGTCGGTCAGCGAGTTCTCCAGGGGCGTGCCCGTCGCGGCGAACCGAGCCTCGCACCGCAGCCGCGCGACCGCCCGGTGCAGTCTGGTGCGCGGGTTCTTCGCGAACTGCGCCTCGTCGAGGACGACGGCCGACCAGCGCGTGCGGGCGAACTCGTCCGCATCCAGCCGCAGCAGCGTGTAGGAGGTCAGGACGACGTCGGCACGGGCGACGGCGTCGGCGATCGGCTCGCCCCGACGGGCGCTCGTCCCCTCGACCGTGACGACCGCGAGGCCGGGGACGAAGCGCGCGGCCTCGGCGGCCCAGGTCGGCAGCACCGAGGTCGGCGCCACGACGAGCACGGG
>JASGDW010000258.1:0-4839 GCA_047606965.1 Microbacterium sp. | reverse complement strand
GTCGGCGAGGCCTCTCGCGCCGCCGACCCCGGCCGCCGCCCCGTCGACCCTGGTCGACGCGCTCGGCCGCATCCCCTCGGCCGGGCCGTCGCGGGTGCGCGTCGAGCGGTACGACCTGCCCGGCGGCGGGCGTGCGTTCGCGGTGTACGTGACCGGGACGAAGTCGCTGACCGACTCCTCGGAGGCGTGGAACATGGCCTCGAACGCGCGGCTGTTCACCGGTGAGGACGCGGCCTCGCTCGCGACCGTGCGGGCGGCGCTCGTGGCGGCCGGCGCCCAGCCCGGCGACGAGCTCTACGCCTTCGGCTACTCGCAGGGCGGGATGATCGTGGATGCGCTCGCCGCGGACGGCACGTACGACACGCAGGTGCTCGTCACCGCCGGGTCGCCGACCTCGTTCGACGCCGGCGAGAGCACCTTCGTGGTCGAGCTGCGGCACCGGGACGACCCGGTCGCGTCGCTCGCCGACGGCGGGTTCGCGCAGCCGATCGGCGCCGCAGGCGGCTTCGTGGCCGAGCGCACGGTCTCGGCGCTGCCCGGGGTCGGCGACCTGACGCTGGAGGCCCACCACTTCGAGGCGTATCTAGCCACGGCGTCCCTCGTCGACGGGTCCGGCGACCCGCGCGCCGCCGCGCTGACCGCCCGGCTCGCGGCGCTGCAGGCGGCGGGGGCGGCGACCGTCTTCCAGTTCGCGCCGACCTCCCCCGTGCCGGCGCCGTCGCCGCAGGCCTCGCCCGTCCCGGAGCTGCTCGGCGCCTCCGGCGCGGGGGACGTCAGCGCTCGCCGCGACGCGGGCGCAGGATGAACCCGAAGACCCAGTTGATGGCCGTGATCAGCAGGGCCGCGAGCACGCCCCACCAGAAGTCCTCGACGCGCAGCCCCCAGCTCCAGAACCCGGTGATCCACGCGGTCAGCCACAGCAGGAACCCGTTGACCACGAGCGAGAACAGCCCCAGCGTGAGGACGTACAGCGGGAAGGCGAGCACCCTCAGCACCGTGCCGACGACGGTGTTGACGATCGCGAAGAGCGCGGCGACCGCGATCAGCGAGATCACGAGCTGCAGGTCGTCCCCGGGCGGGAAGGCGAGCACGCTGACGCCGAGAGCGGGCAGGAGGGCGACGACCCAGATCGCGAAGGCGTTGACCACGACGCGGATGAGGAAGCCCATGCCCACGAGTCTGGCACGCGGCGTGCGCGGTGCGTCGAGCCTCAGTGGCCGGATGCCGGCGCTGCCGCCCACCGTGAGGCCATGGCTGTGCACATCGAGCTCTGTGGTCGTGCTTCCGGTGCGCATGCCGGCCGACTGGGCCCGTCGAGGTCGGCTCGTAGACTCGTCGGGTGACCGAGCCGACCCCCGTCCGCATCCGTCCCGAGATCGCGGGGCTCCCGCCGTACCGGCAGGGGAAGCAGGCCGCGGCGGAGGCCTTCAAGCTGTCGAGCAACGAGAACCCGTTCGACCCCTTGCCGCACGTCGCCGAGGTGCTGCGCTCCCGCCTCGACGTCAACAGGTACCCGGATGCGACGGCGGCCAGGCTGTGCGAGCGTCTCGCCGCGCGCCACGGGGTCGCCCCCGACGAGGTGCACATCGGCGCCGGCAGCGTCGCCCTGCTCTACCAGCTGGTGCAGGCGGTGGCCGGGCCCGGTGACGAGGTGGTCTACGCCTGGCGCTCGTTCGAGGCGTACCCGGGCATGGTCGTGGTCTCCGGCGCCGACCGGGTCGAGGTGCCGCTGACCGCGGACGGCCGGCACGACCTGCCGGCGATGGCGGCGGCGGTCACCGATCGCACCCGGGTGATCGTGGTCTGCAGCCCCAACAACCCCACCGGCCCGGTGGTCACCCAGCGCGGGTTCGACGACCTCGTCGCGGCGGTCCCCGGCGACGTCCTGATCGTCCTCGACGAGGCCTACGCCGAGTTCGTCACCGATCCGGAGGCGGTCGACGGCCTGCGCGAGCCCGGCATCGCCCGCCCGAACGTCGTCGTGCTGCGCACCTTCTCGAAGGCCTACGGCCTGGCGGGGCTGCGCGTCGGCTACGCGGTCGGGCACGCCCGCGTGCTCGACGCCGCCCGCGCCACCGCCATCCCGCTGTCGGTGACGGCGCAGGCGGAGGAGGCGGCGCTGGCCAGCCTGGACGCCGAGGACGAGCTGCTCGCGCGCGTGCGTGTGATCGCGGAGCGTCGCGACCGGCTCGCGGACGGGTTGCGGGAGGCGGGATGGGAGGTGCCGCAGGCCCAGGGCAACTTCGTCTGGCTGCCGACGGGCCCGCAGACGCCGGCCGCCTCGGCCGCCTTCGAGGCGGGGGGCGTCATGGTCCGCGCCTTCGCGCCAGACGGCATCCGCATCTCCGTCGGCGAGGAGGAATCTGTGGTCGAGGTCCTACGGATCGCGGCATCCATTGTCGATACCCTTCCAGAGGAGCATCCGGGGCGGCGGCTACGGTAGAACCCGTGACCAGCGACGACTCGCTTTCCTGCGATCTGGTGCCCGCCGACGATCCGAACGTGGTGAGGGTGCTCGCCGCGGACGGCTCCTTCGCGCCGACGCCGGCCGCCGAGCCCTACCTCGAGGCGATCGACGCGCTCGGCGACGCGGATCTCGAGACCTTCTACCGCGACATGACGGCCGTCCGCGCCTTCGACCGGCAGGCCACCAACCTGCAGCGACAGGGGCAGCTGGCGCTGTGGCCGCCGAGCCTCGGGCAGGAGGCCGCGCAGGTCGGCTCCGCCCGGGCGGCGCGCCCGCAGGACCACGTCTTCCCCTCGTACCGCGAGCATGTCGTCTGCATGATCCGCGGGGTCGACCCGGTCGACATCATCCGGGTCATGAAGGGCCTGACCCACGGCGGGTGGAACCCCTCCGACCCGAAGAACGGCAACGTGCACATCTACACCCTGGTGCTCGGCTCGCAGACCCTGCACGCCACCGGGTTCGCGATGGGCCTCGCCTTCGACGGCAGGAGCGGGCAGGGCGAATCCGAGCGTGACGAGGCCGTCATCGTCTACTACGGCGACGGGGCGTCCAGCCAGGGCGACGTGCACGAGTCGATGGTGTTCGCCGCCAGCTTCCAGACCCCCGAGGTGTTCTTCCTGCAGAACAACCAGTGGGCCATCTCGGTGCCGGTGCGCACGCAGTCGCCCGCTCCGCTGTACCGCCGGGGCGAGGGGTATGGGATGCCGAGCGTGCAGGTCGACGGCAACGACGTGCTGGCCAGCTACGCGGTGACCCGGCGTGCGCTCGACGAGGCGCGGGCGGGCCTCGGGCCGCGCGCGATCGAGGCGATGACGTACCGGATGGGCGCCCACACCACCAGCGACGACCCCACGAAGTACCGCACCGGAGACGAGGAGCGGGCGTGGTCGCTCCGCGACCCGATCGCGCGCATGAAGGCGTACCTGCTCTCGCGCGGCGCGAGCGCGGCGTTCTTCGCCGATGTGGACGCCGAGGCGGAGGCGGTCGCCGAGGACACCCGCACACGCACCGTGGCGCTGGGTGACCTCGAGCGCGACAGCATGTTCGCGCACGTCTACAGCGAGCCGCATCCCCTCGTCGACGCCCAGCGCGAGTGGCTCACCGCCTACGAGGCCTCCTACGAGGAGGGCCGGGCATGACCATGTCCCAGTTCGGCGCGGTTGATGTCCCAGTTCGGCGCGGTATGAGCCTCCTATACCGCGCCGAACTGGGACATGCTCGGGGGAGGGAAGCCGCATGAGCGAGTCGACGACGATGACGCTGAGCAAGGCGTTGAACGCCGGGCTGCAGGCGGCGCTGGCCGCCGACGACCGCGTCGTGCTGATGGGCGAGGACATCGGACCGCTCGGCGGCGTGTTCCGCGTCACCGAGGGGCTGCAGGCCGAGTTCGGCCCGCGTCGCGTGATCGACACCCCGCTGGCGGAGTCCGGCATCGTCGGCACTGCGATCGGGCTCGCGATGGCGGGCTTCCGGCCGGTCTGCGAGATCCAGTTCGACGGGTTCGTCTACCCGGGTTTCGATCAGATCACCTCGCAGCTGGCCAAGATCACCAACCGGCACGAGGGCGCGCTGCGGATGCCGGTCGTCATCCGCATCCCCTACGGCGGCCACATCGGCGCGATCGAGCACCACCAGGAGAGCCCCGAGGCGTACTTCACCCACACCCCCGGCCTGCGCGTGGTGAGCCCCTCGACGCCCAACGACGCGTACTGGATGATCCAGGACGCGATCGAAAGCTCCGATCCGGTGATCTTCTTCGAGCCGAAGAGCCGCTACTGGCCCAAGGGCGAGGTCGACCTGAGCCGGCGTGCGCTGCCGCTTCACGCCTCGCGGATCGTGCGCCGCGGCACCGACGTGACCCTGGTCGGCCACGGCGCGATGGTCGCGACGCTGCTTCAGGCGGCCGCGCTCGCCGAGGGGGAGGGCGTCTCGGTAGAGGTCGTCGACCTGCGCTCGCTCTCGCCGGTCGACTACGACCCGATCCTCGAGTCGGTGCGCCGCACCGGGCGCATGGTCTATGCGCAGGAGGCGCCGGGTTTCACCTCGCTGGGCTCCGAGATCGCGGCGACCGTCGCCGAGCAGGCGTTCTACGCGCTCGAAGCGCCCGTGCTGCGCGTCTCGGGCTTCGACGTGCCCTTCCCGCCCGCGAAGCTCGAGGGCCTCTACCTGCCGGATGCGGACCGCATCCTCGACGCCGTCGACCGGGCCCTGGCCTACTGACCCGTTCCCATGCTCACGCCGCCCGCCCGTCCCCACCCCCTCTGCGTTAGTGCATCTGCGCGCCGAGACCGCACAACCTAACAGCGGTCTCCGCGCGCAGATTCACAAAAGCAGAGGGGGTGGGGTCGGGCGGGGGGGGGGAGCCTGGG
>JASGDW010000257.1:0-4681 GCA_047606965.1 Microbacterium sp. | reverse complement strand
TCGCCGCGGGCGAGCATGGGCTTGAGCATGTTGGACGCCGCGACCGACCCCTCGCCGCCGCCCGCGCCCATGAGCACGTGCAGCTCGTCGATGAAGGTGATGATGCGGCCCTCGGACTCGGTGATCTCCTTGAGCACGCTCTTGAGGCGCTCCTCGAACTGGCCGCGGTACATCGCGCCGGCGACGAGGGCGGAGATGTCGAGCGAGACGAGCTCCTTGTTCTTGAGCGACTCGGCGACGTCGCCGGCGACGATGCGCTGAGCGAGGCCTTCGACCACGGCCGTCTTGCCGACGCCGGGCTCGCCGATCAGCACGGGGTTGTTCTTGGTGCGGCGGGTCAGCACCTGGCTGACGCGCCGGATCTCGTTGTCGCGCCCGATGACGGGGTCGAGCTTGCCCTGCCGGGCACGCTCGGTGAGGTTGATGCCGAACTGTTCGAGGGCGCTCTGCGCTTCCTCCTGCCCGGGCTGCTGGGTGGCGTTCATGGTTCTCCCGAGATCCGCGACGACTCAAACTTGAGTCTCATTGGCTCAAGTTTAGCAAGCCTTCGGAGCGTGGGCAAGAGCCGCACGGCGCGGCCGGGCGCCCTGCTACGCGCGCACGAACGTCGCAGGACCACACCACGGTCGCAGGATTCCGGCGTCTCTCTGCGACATTCGCGTGATTCTGCGACCAGGCGCGCGGCCGGACGCGCCCGGCGTTCACGCGGCGGGGACGGATGCGGCTGCGTCACCGCCTGCGACGCAGCCGAACCGGGCCCGATACGCCGTCGGCGTCGTGCCGAGCACACGGACGAAGCTCTGTCGCAGCACGGCCGCCGACCCGAACCCGCACTCCTGTGCGATGCGCTCGAGGCCGTGGTCGCTCAGCTCCAGCATCCGCTGCGCATGGAGCACGCGCTGACGGTTCAGCCACGCCGCGGGGGTCATGCCGAGGTCCGCCTTGAAACGGCGCGCGAACGTGCGCGGCGACATGTGCGCCCTGGCCGCGAGCTGATCGACCGTGAGCTCGCGGCGCAGGTTCCGCACCATCCAGTCGGTCACCGGCGCGAGCGAGAGCGATGCGGTCTGCGCGATCGGCGCGGCGATGAACTGCGCCTGACCCCCGTCGCGCTGCGGCGGGACCACCATCCGGCGCGCGACCTTGTTCGTGAGCTCGGCACCGATCTCCTGCCGCAGCAGATGCAGGCAGGCGTCGATCCCGGCGGCCGTGCCGGCGCTCGTGATGATCTTGCCGTCCTGCACGTAGAGCACGTCGGGATCGACCTCGATCTCGGGGTACATCCGCGCCATCACGTCGGTGTACTTCCAGTGCGTCGTGGCTCGCCGGCCGTCGAGCACCCCCGCCGCGGCCACCACGAAGGCGCCGCTGCAGACCGTGAGCACCCAGGCGTCACGCGCCACGGCCTCGCGGATGACCCGAGCGACCCGGGTGTCGACCCTCGTCCACGACTCGCGCGGCACGGGCGTGATGACCACGAGGTCGGCCTCGTCGGCGACGGCGAGACCCTCGTCGACGTTGATCGAGAAGCCGAGGCTGGACACGACGGCCCCCGGCTCCGCGGCGCACACGTGGAACTCGAAGCCGGGCACGCCGTCGTCGGCGCGGTCGAGGCCGAACGCCTCGCACGCGACCCCGAACTCGAAGGGCGCGAAGCCCGGCTGGACCACGACGGCTACGCGTCTCATGAGACCTCCCGGCGAGCGATCTGGCAGATATCCGTTGATGTATGTCCATTCTGCCACTCGTGACGCTTTTCTCCTAGCCGTAGCTTTTCTGCCATGATCGTGTTCCTCAGCATCCTCGGCGTCCTAGCCGTCGTCGGCGTCGCCGCGACCGTCGTCGCACTGCTCACCGACGGCTACGGTCCGGTCGCCACCGACTGGAGCCGGGTGCGCGAGCGCGACGACGACCCCGAGCCTGCTCGGCCGACCGGAGAGGCCGCCGACGCCGAGCCGGGGCGCACCCGGCGCGCGCTGGGCACCGACCCGATCTGCTGACCGCGCGCGTCCGGCGACGTCACCTGGCGAGCGACCACGCGGCGTCGAGCAGGACGCCGGCGGAGCGCTCCCAGGTGAACCGGGCGATGTGCGCGCGGCCCGCGGCGATCGTGGTCGCGCGCGTCCGGTCGTCGTCGAGGCCGCGCACAGCGGCCGCGAAGGCGGCGGCATCCGTCGGCGGCACGTACTCCGCGCCGGCGCCCGCGACCTCGTGGAAGATCTCCAGATCGCTGACCACCGCCGGGACGCCGAGCGCGAGCGCCTCCGCGATCGGCAGTCCGTAGCCCTCGTCGAGGCTCAGCGTGGCGAGCACGCCGTCGTCCGCCAGCAGCGCCGCGTACTCGGCGTCGCTCACCCCGTCGTGGAACACGACGTCCACGCCCGGCGCCGCGAGCGCTTCCAGCTCGGCCCGCCGGGCGGGCGCGATGCGGCTGAGCAGGTGCAGCGTCCGGCCGGGCAGCCCCGCCATGGCACGCACGATCGTCTCGACGTTCTTGTACGGCATGAACGAGCCCATGTAGACGATGTGCCGCGGCGCCCCGCCGGTCACCGCACCCGCCGGCAGCAGCGCCGCCAGCCGCTGCGGCGCGTTCGGGACCACCACGACCGGGCGCTTCGTGAGCCGCGCCGCCGCGAACTGCCGCCTGCTGGTCTCGCTGACGGTGACGACCAGGTCGGCCGCGTCCAGCGTCAGCCGCTGCGGCAAGTACGACAGGTGGAACAGCCGCCACCCCAGCCGGAGGGGCCAGGAGAGGTTCCGCGGCGGCGTGCGATGCCGGTAGTAGATCATGTCGTGCAGCGTCAGGATCAGACCGAAGCGGCGTCCGGCCGAGCCCATCGTCTGCATCGGCGTGTAGACGACGTCGGGGCGATGGCGGTTCAGGATGCGGGCGGTGAACGGCTCCTTCGCAGAGGTCGGCGCGTGCAGCAGCAGCGTGCGGGCCCCCGCGGGCAGGCGCGAGGCCTGCGCCGGGTCGTGGACGAGGAAGGTCAGCTCGACGTCGGCGCCGGCCGCGGCGGCGACCGCGTGCGCGAGCTCCTGAGAGTAGCGGCTGATCCCGTCGTGGAAGTCGGTGCGGATGTATCGCGCGTCGAAGAACAGCCGCATCCTCAGTCCTCGAGCGGCTCTCCGCGGTACAGCTTCTCGAAGGTGTCCAGGGTGTGCTCGATGTCGTGGATCTTCACGCCGTCGAGGGAGGCCTGCTGCATCCGCCGGTACTCGTCCGGGGACGCAGTGAGCACGAGCTCCAGCTTGTCGGCGAGGTCATCGGCGTTGCCGGGCTCGAACAGGTAGCCGTTCTCGCCGTCGTGCACGAGGTGCGGCAGCGCGACGGCATCCGCCGCCACGATCGGCAGGCCGGACGCCATCGCCTCCATCGTCGCGATCGACTGCAGCTCGGCGATCGAGGCGATCGCGAACACGCTGGCCCGCGACAGGAACTCGCGCAGGTCCGCCTCCGAGGTGCGCCCGTGGAAGAAGACGCGGTCCTCGATGCCGAGCTGGGCGGTCAGCTGCCGCAGGTTGTTCAGCTGGTCGCCGCCGCCGACGACGTCGAAGACGAGGTCGTGCTCGGGGGCGAGCTTCGCCACGGCCCGCAGCACGACGTTCACGTGCTTCTCGGTCGTGAGCCGCCCCACGAACAGCACCCGCTTCCGCTCGCGCGGGGCGAGGTCGGGACGGTAGTTGCCGGCGTCGATGCCGCAGCTGACCGGGATGACCCCGTGGATGTCGATCGTCCCCTCGAGGAACTCCGCCGCTTTGCGGGTGGGCGTGGTCACGGCCCGCGAGAGGCGGAACGTGCGTCGCGCGTCGGCCCACGCCAGCTTCACGAAGAGCTTGTCCAGCAGGGGCGGCAGGGTCGTGAAGTCGATGATGTTCTCGGCCATCACGTGATTGGTGGCCACGACCGGGATGCCGCGCCGCCGCGCGATCCGGGTGAGCGCGCGGCCGAGCACGATGTGCGACTGGCTGTGCACAACGTCGGCGGGCGCCGCGTCGAGCACCCGGCGGGCATAGTGCTTGGCGCGCCACGGCCACACGAACCGCAGCCAGTCGTGCGGCTTCCAGCGCACGGCGGGGATGCGGTGCACCGTGAGCGGGACGCCCTCGATCTCCTCGGTGAACGTGCCCCCGTTTCGGTGCCCCACGCTGGGCGTGACGATGTGCACGTCGTGGCCGCGGAGGGTGAGACCTGCGGCGAGGCGCTCGGCGAACCGCGACGCGCCGTTGACGTCGGGGGCGAAGGTGTCGCAGGCCATGACGACGGTGAGCGGTCGCTTCGACACGGCGCGCTCGGCGGAATCGTCGGTCGTCGTGTCGGAGGTCACGGGATGCAGTCAGCCTGTCTGTGCGGCGGGAAGGGTCGCGCGATACGGCAGCACGAGTCTACCCGGCGACCGTCCGCCCGCGAAGCGAGGCGAAACGCGACGGGACCGCCGCCTCGGCGGGCGCCCCGTCGGCGAGCGCACCGCGGCGAGGATCGCGGCTGCGGGCGCGCGTCGCCCCGAGCGGTCCTACGAGTCCCCGTCGGCGCGGCCGCGGCCGTACCCTGGCAGCATGCTGCGACTGCAGGCCGACGCCTCACCCGACCACTGGGTCGCGGTCACCGGCTCGCTCGGTCTGCGCGGACGCCGGCACCGCCGCAGGGCGATCGGGATGCTGCTGGCCGGCGCGAACGCCG